>CAZVCJ010000151.1:0-3491 GCA_964625745.1 uncultured Anaerolineae bacterium
GGTGAGGGCCTGGAGGGCCTGACTCAAGAGCTGATCCAGCGCGGGGCCGACAGCGTCTACCTGGCCGACGATCCGCGTCTGGCCGAATATCACCTGGAAACCTACGCCCAGGTGCTGAGCGACCTCTTCCAGGGGCAGAAGCCAGAGATCATCCTTTTCGGAGCCAGCGAACTGGGCCAGGAGTTGGCCCCTCGCCTGGCTCAACGCCTGGGGGCTGGCCTGATCTCCGATTGCGTTGACCTATCCATTGATGAAACCGAGCGCGTCCTGTTGGCCAGGCATCCGGTCTACGGAGGTGAGTATTTCCACGTCAGCACCTTCCTGGGGGCCAAACCCCAGATAGCAACGGTGCGCCCCGGCGCCTTCCGCCTCCCCTTCGCCGACGAGTACCGCTACGGAGACGTGGAGGAGATAACTGTCAATCTGGAGGGCGTCGAAGGCAAAGTCAAGGTGCTCAGCGTATCTGGCGAGGAAGCTCCTCCCCAAGTGCCTCTATCCAAAGCCAGGGTCATCGTCGCTGGCGGGCGGGGCGTGGGAGACGCTGAAGGTTTCGCCCTGGTCGAGGCGCTGGCGGAGGCCCTGGGTGGCCAGGTGGCAGGCTCACGCGGGGCCCTGGACGAGGGCTGGATCGGCGAAGAGCAATTGGTGGGACTGAGTGAAATCACAGTCAGGCCCGACCTCTACATCGCCTGCGGAATCTCCGGCGACGTCCACCACTACTTCGCCATGCAGGAGTCCAAGTTCGTGGTGGCCATCCACAAAGACCCTGACGCCCCCATCTTCAAGACAGCCAACCTGGGCATCGTGGGCGATCCCAAAGAGGTCATCCCACCGCTGCTGGCAGCCCTCTCCCCCTAACCCCCTCTCCCAACCCTGGGCGAGGGGGGATTGAAGCTCCCTGCCGCTACTTCCCCCCCAGAGTTGGGGGGGACTGAGGGGGGCTTATAGTAAGCAACAAACGGGTAGATGAGCAGAGTCGCCATCTACCCGTTTGCTTATCTAATGGGAATGTGCTATCATACTCCTGGCTAGCAGCCTGTCGGAGAGGTCGTGTTCCCAGACTTCCGAAGTCTTCTCCGACAAGCTCCTAGATATTGGATATTGAGGAGTGAGACTATGTTGGGTTTGCACGACATCCTGGCCGCGCAGCGAGAGATCGGCGGGTTGATCGCCAGGACACCACTGACGTATTCTTTTCTTTTGAGCCAGCGGGTGGGCTGCGAGGTCTATCTCAAGCTGGAGAATTGGCAAAAGACAGGTTCTTTCAAGCTGCGAGGAGCCATCAACAAAGTCGCCAGCCTGACCGAGGAAGAGAAGGCCAGGGGACTGGTGACGGCTTCGGCGGGGAACCACGCCCTGGGCGTAGCCTACGCCGCCCGAGCCCTGGGCAACGTGCCGACCACCCTGTTCGTCCCCGTCAACGCTCCTGCTTCCAAGCTGAAAAAGCTGGAGGAGTTTGAGTGCGACGTTGTCCTCTCAGGAAGCTTTTACGACGAGGCTCATCGCGCCGCCGTGGATTTCGAGCGACTTCACGGCGCTACTTACGTCCACGCTTACGATGACCCCCTGACCATGGCCGGCCAGGGCACGGTAGGGCTGGAGATCATGGAAGACTTGCCAGAGGCCGAGACGATCCTGGTGCCCGTGGGCGGCGGCGGGCTGATCGCCGGCATAGCCGTAGCTGCCAAAGCGATCAACCCTCATGTACAAGTCATCGGGGTGCAGCCTGAGGCATCGCCAGCGGCCTACCTCTCGCTGCGCGACGGCCACCCCTACGAGGAGTACGACGCCGCCCCCACCATCGCCGATGGTCTGGCCGGGGGCTTTGGCCGTCTCCCCTTCGAGATGGCTGGCCACCTCATTGACGATATCGTCCTGGTGAGCGAGGAAGAGACGCGCGCCGCCATCTTCGCCCTGCTGGAGCTGGCCCAGTTGGTGGTGGAAGGCGCCGGCGCGGTGAGCGTAGCCGCCCTGCTGGCCGGAAAGGTGAACCTGATGCGGCAAAAAGTGGTGGCGGTATTGAGCGGGGCCAACATAGACGCCAGCCTTCTTTTCGAGATCATGGATGAACAAAGTGAAACGTGAAGACGTGAAACGTGAAGCACCTGTTGGGCGAGGCCTCTGGCCGATGCCCCTTTCACCTCGGTCGGAGACCTTCGGCGATCAAAGAAAGGAGCGTCAAATCATGCACAAATCACCTTTCCCCGGCATGGACCCCTATCTCGAAGGCGAGATGTGGCAAGAGTTCCATGATCGGCTCGCCAACCAGATCAGTGAACAATTGATCCCCTTGCTTCTACCCAAGTACGTCGCCTTGCTGAACAAACGTTACGTCATTGAGCGTTCTGGCCCAGGCATCTTCGGGATAGCGCTGCAGCGCGTCATCTATCCCGACGTTCACGTCGTTCGCCCCCCCAGCGTTAACGAGGCGGCGCCTGTATATACAACGGTCGCCCCGCCAGCGATCGAACTGGTGAACCCGTTCCTGGTGGAGGTGCCGCTTCTCAGCGTCGAAATCCGCGACATAGCTGAGCGCCGCCTGGTCACGGTGATTGAAATCCTGTCCCCTGTCAACAAACGTGGGGACGGCTTCCAGGAGTATGTCGAAAAGCGCACCGCGCTTCTGCGGACCCAGACCCACTTGCTGGAAATAGACCTGCTGCGGGGCGGGCGGCGAATCCCTCTTACCGGTGGCGAATTGCCACCCGCTTCGTACTACGTTTTTCTCAGCCGCTTCACCCGCCGTCCGGTGAGCGAGGTCTGGCCGACGGGCTTGCGCGAACCGTTGCCCACGGTGCCCGTTCCCCTGCTGCCGCCCGACCCCGACGTGCCCCTCCAATTGCAGGTCGCCATCAAAGCCTGTTTCGAGTTGGTGGGCTACGAACGATTGCTGGACTACACTCAACCCCCACCGCCGCCCCTCGATGCCGACGACCTGACCTGGGTGAGGGGCAGGGTAGAGGAGTGGGAGAGTGAAAGGTACACAACATGAAAGACCAAGACAAGACAAAAGAGCAACTTATAAATGAACTGGCGGAAATGCGCCAACGGATCGCTGAATTGGAAGAAGCCGACACCGAGCGCAAGCGGGCAGAGGAGGCGCTGCGGGAGAGTGAGCAACGGCTTGCCCTCGCTGTTGATGGCTCGAACGGAGGTCAGTGGCACTATGAATTGAATCCCGATGATCCCCTGCACGCTATTGGCGACGCCTACTTCTCGCCGCGCTTGAAGAGCTTCATCGGCTACGAGGATAACGAATTCCCAAACTCCCTGGCAGCCTGGGAGAGCCGAGTCGTCCCTGAAGATCTGGCGGTGTTGCTAGAGAAGTCGCGAGCCCACCGAGCAGGCTGGAAGGACTCTTACGAGATGGAATATCGCATCCGTCACAAGGATGGTAGCATCCGCTGGATCTATAGCCGTGGTAGAGTCCGGCGGGATGAGCGCGGCCGGCCCATTCGGTTCGCCGGGATAGACTGGGACATCACCGAGCG
>CAZVCJ010000151.1:3591-9449 GCA_964625745.1 uncultured Anaerolineae bacterium
ATGAGCGCGGCCGGCCCATTCGGTTCGCCGGGATAGACTGGGACATCACCGAGCGGGTGCGGGCGGAGGAGGCACTGCGCCGCCGAGCCGAGGAATTAGCCACGCTCCAGGCAACTGTGCTCGACATCACCACTCCGCACGATTTGCCGACCCTGCTCCAGACCATCGTCGAGCGGGCCGCGCGACTGCTAGACACTCCAGGCGGCGGGCTGTACCTGTGCGATCCGGACCAAAAAGAAGTCCGCTGCGTGGTGAGCTACAACACCCCGTATGATTACGCCGGGACGGTGCTCAAGTACGGCGAGGGGGCGGCTGGCGCCGTGGCCCAGACCGGGGAACCGCTGATCGTTGATGATTATCGTACCTGGAGTGGACGAGCCGCTGTCTACGAGGAGAATCATCCCTTCACGGCCGTGCTTACCACGCCGATGGTTTGGCAGGGTCAGGTAACGGGGGTGATCCACGTCCTGCACGATGTGGAAAGCCGGTGCTTTACACAGGCTGACCTGGAATTGCTAACCTTATTCGCCAACCACGCGGCCATCGCTGTCGAGAATGCCCGACTCTACGAAAAGGCCCTCCAGGACGCCAAAACCAAATCCTTCCTGCTGGACGAGGTCAATCACCGCGTCAAGAACACCCTGGTCGCCATCATCGGCCTGCTCCACGTCGAACAAAGCTACGCCGCGATGGCGGATCACACCACCTACGAAGCCATCATTCGTAATCTAACCAACCGGGTAAGTGGGCTGGCCACGGTGCATGACCTGCTTTCCGCTTCCGAGTGGGCGCCCTTGCCGCTGAGCGACCTGGCCGGCCAGGTCATCAAGTCTGCCATGCAGATACGCCCCCGCGACAAGCAGGTCTTCATAGACGTGCCACCCTCCCCGGTGCGGGTGACGCCCGACCAGGCGCACAACCTGGCACTGGTCATCAACGAGTTGGCAACCAACACTATCAAGCACACCCTGCCGGGGCGCAACGAGGCCCATATCAGCGTTCGCATCGCCCTGGAGGATGACGTCGTTCTGTTCGAGTATCGGGACGACGGACCGGGCTATCCGGAGGACGTGTTGCAGTTGGAGCGCCACGCGGTGGGATTTGACCTGATAAAGAACCTGACACGCCAGAACTTGCGAGGGGAACTGTCACTGCACAACGATGAGGGTGCGGTGACTGTCATTCGACTCCCAGCCCAGGCGTAGAATCACGGAGTCACGGAAGAACACGATAACACGAAAGACCTGGGATTGCCACAGGAGGCACAACAAATGGGCAAACAAGAGACGATCCGCATACTGATCGCTGAGGACGACTTCCTGGTCGGCAGATCAACCGCGACGCTATTGAGAACGATGGGATACACCGTCGTCGGGCAAGCACTCAACGGCCAGGAGGCTGTCGAGATGGCCCGGTCTCTGCGGCCCGACGTGATCCTGATGGACATCAAGATGCCCATCATGGACGGGATTGAGGCCACTCAACACATCCATGAGACCTGTCCCACGCCAGTGGTGGCGCTGACGGCCCACGCCACGCCGGAAGTGATCGAACGGGCCATCGCGGCGGGCGTGGGGGCCTACCTGACCAAACCAGCCAACCCGCAAGAGATAGAGCGAGCCATCAACGTCACCATAGCCCAGTTCGACAACATGGTAGAATTGCGCCGTCTGAACACCGAGCTACAGGCCGAGATCGCCGAGCGCAAACGGGCGGAGGAAGCTCTAAAGGAGTCTGAGGAACGCTATCGAGAGCTGGTTGAGAAAGCAGGCATCGCTATTCTGATAGGTGATAGAGAAGGCGGTTTCAAATACTTCAACGAGACGTTTGCAGAGTGGTTTGGGTACTCCGTCGAGGAGATGAAACAACAGTCAATCCGCACCCTCGTCCATCCCGATGACGTGGACAGGGTCATGGAGTCTCACACAGGACGCATTCGAGGCCGAGAGGTTCCGTCGCGATACGAATTCAGAGGAGTCGGAAAAGATGGGTCTATCAGATACCTGGAAGTGGATGCCGTCGAGTTAAAAGAAGGGGATAGAGTAATTGGCACCAGTTCGTACTTATGGGACATCACCGAGCGCAAGCGGGCAGAGGACGCGCTGCGAGAGAGTGAGGAGAAATATCGAACGATTCTTGAGAACATCGAAGACGGCTATTTCGAAGTTGACATCGCTGGGCACTTCACGTTTTTCAACGATTCGTTGTGCCGGCTTCTTGGATATTCCGAAGATGAATTGATGGGCATGAATAACCGCCAGTACATGGACGACGAGAACGCCAAGAAAGTTTATCAAACCTTCAATACGGTCTACCGAACAGGGAAACCGGCTGAAGCATTCGATTGGGAGGTCATCAAAAAAGACGGAAGCAGGAGGTTCGTTGAAGCGTCTGTATCCCTGATGAGGGATTCCACGGGTGAGCCTGCCGGGTTCCGGGGCGTTGTCCGCGACATCACCGAGCGCAGGCGGGCGGCGGAGGAGATCAGGCAGCGCAATCGGGAGCTGGCCGCCCTCAACGCCATCACCGCCACCATGATGCAGAGTGCGTTGAATCTGAAGGAGGTGTTGCAGCTAACGGCCGATGGTGTCGTGCAAGGACTCGGTTGTAATACGGGATTGATATTCCTGCTGGATGAAAAAGAGGGGATTTTCAGGGGCAGCGCGGTTTCCACCAGGGCCAGGATCCTGAACAGGCTCAACGCCATAATCGGCTTACCCCTGGTCCAAATCAAGTGCCCCGCCCGAAGCGATTTCAACGAGGCCATAGGCAACCTCCTGGCTGGTCGGACGACCATCAAACGCGATTTACACGAGCTGGTCGGGCCTCTCTTAAGCAAGCCGGTTTGCTCTGCCATGCAAAGGCTGCTGGACTCCAGGTCGTTCTTCGCCATGCCGCTGTTGGCCAAGGGGAAAACGGTAGGCGGCATCGTCGCTTCAACAGCGGAGGAGCTAAGTGAGGCAGACGTAGCGAAGCTGATGACCTTCGCCAACCAGGCCGCCATCGCTATCGAGAACGCCCAGCTCTTCAAGGAGACACGCCAGCGCAGCGAAGAACTGGCTGCTCTCAACGTCATCAGTCAAGACATCACTTCCAGCCTAGACCTGGATGAGACCTTGCAACGAATCGTGGATAGCACGAGACAGCTGACGGGAGCCAGGCGCAGCCGCATTCTGCTCGTCAACCCCCAGGCACGCCAGTTGCTCAAGGATGTGAACTCCGGCTATCACCCGGAGGAGAAAGGGACCTACGACTACGAGCGGTTCGAGCAGGGGATCAGCGGTTGGGTGGCCTGCGAGAAACGATCAGCCCTCGTTCCCGATGTGCTGGCCGACGAACGCTCTGTAGGCCGGAGCCGAGCCGCCTCCGCCCGCCATGGCACCAAATCGGTGTTGGTGTCGCCGCTCATGGTTCGGGGAGAGGTCATTGGTACGCTCTCTGCCGTGAACCTCCGTGAGGATCCCACCTTCACCGCGGAGGTCATGGCTCTGGTGGAGCAGTTGGCAGCCCAGGCGGCCATCGCCATTGAGAATGCCCGACTCTACGAAGAGACCCGACAGCGCGCCCTGGAGCAGGAGACGCTGCGAGAGGCGGCCCTGGCGTTGACCACCGCCCTGGACCGAAATCAGGTGATTGGCCGCATCCTGGCCCAGTTGCAGCAGGTGGTGCCCTACGACAGCGCGTCGGTGCAGTTGCTCAGGGGGAATCAGATGGAGATCGTGGGCGGGCGCGGCTTTCCCAACCTGCCGGACCTGCTGGGCATCTCGTTCCCGGCCGACGGCGACAACCCCAACAGAGAGGTGATCCACACCAGAGCCTCCTTCATCGTGGACGACGCCCCAGCCGTGTACGAGGTATTTCAAGAAGACCCACACCGGCAGGCCGCCATCCGCTCCTGGCTGGGAGTGCCCATGCTGGTCGGCGAGCAGTTGGTGGGGATGATCGCCCTGGACAAGCGCGAGCCGGGCTTCTACACCCCGCGGCACGCACGACTGGCCGAGGCATTTGCTGCCCAGGCCGCCGTGGCCATCGAGAACGCGCGGCTGTTCGAGGAGACACAGCAGCGTGTGGCGGAGCTAGACGCGCTACGGCGCACCAGCCTGCAGCTCACCTCCTCACTCGACCTGGCCGCCGTGCTGGACAGTATTGCCGAGAACGCCTTGTCCCTGGTGGGAGCCACCAACTGTCACCTCTACCTCTACGATGAGACCAGCGAGACCTTCACATTTGGCGCTGCGCTGTGGGAGAATGGGCGACGCGATGCGGCAGTGAAGATGCCACGTCGTGACGGCCTCACCGCCCTCGTGGCCCACGAGGGCCAGGCCCTGGTCATCAACGATGCCACTCGGCACCCTTTCTACGCCACTCCTGAGACACGGAAGTGGGGCTTGCACGCCATCGCCAGCTTCCCTCTCAAGCGAGGAGGGCGGGTGGTGGGGGTGTTCTCCATCGCTTTCCTTACCCCCCACACCTTCAGCAAGGAGGAACTGCGGGTGCTGGGCCTGCTGACCGATCAGGCAGCCGTCGCCATCGAGAACGCGCGGCTCCACACTGAGACCCAGAGACGCTTACAAGAGCAAATTGTGCTCCGAGAAGCAGGTGAGGTCATTTCCTCCGCTCTGGACCCGGAGATTGTTTTGACTCGTATCGCTGAGCAGATGGGCCGAGCTGTAGACGCCACCAGCGCCTGTATCTGCAGCTACGAACCAGAGACGATGACGTACATCACATTGGCCGAATATGTCGGCCCCCAGGCTTGTGCTCGGGAACAAGTGTCCGATCCGGGCACCATTTATCAAGAAGAAGACAGCAAGCTCATAGAAACCTTGCGAGTTGGTCAGTACTACATTGATCACATAGACGACTCAGACCTGACCGAGGCCGAGCGAGCCCTAATGCAGCAATACGGTGCTCAGACGATACTGTACGTCCCGCTGTGGATCAAAGGGCGGTTTCTTGGCTACGCCGAGCTGTGGGAGAGTCGGCGGCGACGGGAGTTCACGTCTGAGGAGATAACCTTGTGCCAGGACATAGCTCAGCAAGCAGCCGTCGCCATGGAGAACGCGCGGCTCTTCAGCGAGGCCGAACAGCGAGCCACAGAACTGTCCACCATGCTGGAAGCAGCCAGGGCCGTCTCGTCTACCCTCGATCTCGAACAAGTGCTGGCTCTCATTGCCGAGGAGATGGTCAAGGTCACCGGGGTGGCTGGCTGCACCCTGTCTCGGTGGGATCGAGAAGCCGATGCTGTCGTGACTTTCACCGAGTGGCGTCAACGGCGGCTGGAAGATACCGACGAGCCAGGGACCAGCTATGCTTTGGATGATCTCCCAGCCACTCGCGCCGTGCTAGAGAAGCGCCAGCCCATTAGCATCCGTGCCACCGATCCTGACGCGGATCCGGCTAAGATTGCCCTTCTGCAAAAGAATGGCTCCCTCAGCTTGCTGATGCTGCCCCTGGTCGTCGGTGAGCGGGTCATCGGTCTGGTAGAACTGGATGAGACCGAGCACGAGCGGGAATTCACAGATGCCGAAATCCATCTGTGTCAGGCGTTGGCCGATCAGGCGGCCGTGGCCATCGAAAACGCGCGGCTCTTTGAAGAGGAGAAACGAAGAAGCACCCAACTGGCGCTGATCAACGAGGTAGGTGAGAAAGCGGCCTCCATCCTGGATTCGGATAAGCTAATGCAAGAAGTGACCCACTCCATCCAGGAGAGCTTCAACTACTACAACGTGGCCCTTTTCCTTCTGGACGAAGGGCGCCGCGAGCTGGCGCTGCGGGCGATAGCCGGCGGCTTCGAACACGCGGTGCCGGGCGAGTATCGCCAATCCATAGACCAGGGCATTGCCGGCTTTGTCACC
>CAZVCJ010000152.1:0-9425 GCA_964625745.1 uncultured Anaerolineae bacterium
AGTTTATCACCAATGGCCGATTTGCGCAAGCCTGACCGCGAAGGGCGCGAATCCTCACGAAAGAGCCAAATCGAGGCGGCTTGCTGATTTGTCTTGTTATCAATACCGTGTTATAATTACTGTGCTGACTTTGACTTGTGGTATGCGAATGTGTGAACTTGCATGCCGTGATGTATATGGAGTAGCTATGATTGCTGGTGTCAGACAAAAGGCCGTGGTGGGAGAAGGCGGCAGAATCGAAGTTTTGTCACCGGAGTTGCCCAGCGGCACGTTGGTAGAAGTGATTATCCTGGTAGAGCCAGTTGAGCAAGATACGACCGAGTATCTGCTATCCGCCGAAGCCAATCGAAGTCACTTGCTTCAAGCCTTGAGAGACCTGGAAGATCCACCATCGTAGCCCATTTTCAGGACTTGGTAAGCCTGAACCTCTGAAGCATGAACTGAAAGGGCTATGGTCAAGGCGTATCACCGAAGAACACCGTCTGGTCTACAAAGTCACTGAAGAAGAGATTGTTATCGTCTCGTGTAGATTCCATTATCAATGATCTTCTTCAGTACTGAAAGAACACGAACATCAAGGGGAAATTACCCAAAGGGGGAAATATGTTTGGACAAATAGGGTGGCCTGAGGCGCTGCTGTTCCTGCTGATCATCCTTTTGCCATTAGTACTATTTGTTTTGCCTTTCTGGAAGATATGCTCAAAGGCAGGCTATTCCAAATGGCTGAGCCTGGTGTCGGTTATACCATATGCGGGGAGCTTCTCGCTACTATTCTACTTGGCTTTTGCAGAATGGCCAATACAGCGCCGACTCAATAGCTTGTATGAGAGTGCAGAGGGCGGGGGCGCTTAACAGGCGATTTAAGCTTCGGGCTGAGGCCACAATTGCCTGCGGCGGACTTGTTCAACCGCTCAGACGTTATTACCCAAAGAACACAAATATCAAGAGGGAATTACCCATTTCAAGGAGGAAGATATGTTTGGACAAATAGGGGCGCCTGAATTGCTGCTGTTCTTCTTAATCATCCTTTTGCTCTTTGGAGCCAGCCGCCTTCGCGATGTGGGAGGCGCTTTGGGCGGAGCGATCCGCGATTTCCGCAGCGCTGTGTCTGGCGCGGACGAAGAGCAAGGCCAGGGGGAGAAAGAAGAGCAGAAAGAAGAGCAGAAGGAATAGGCAAGTAGGATTGGAGATCGGTCCTTGAGGCCAGGTAGGTCAACAAAGCTCCTTTTTGCTGCTACAGAAGGGCGTCTCCGTCCCAATTTCGTGGCCTAACCGGCCTCGGACGGGACGAAGACGCCCTTTGGCAATAGTTTTGCATTGATCATTCCGAGCCCAAGCTCTGTAGCTCTTCCTCAACCGAGACCCGGCGCCGCTGCAAGCTGGCAATGGGTACCTTGAGATTGAAAAGCCAGATCATCATGACCCGAATCATCCTGGTGCGCCACGGCCAAACGGCGTGGAACGTCGGATCCGGTGCCGGCGAGCGCTTCCGTGGCCAGATTGACCTGCCGCTGGACGATATGGGGCTGGCTCAAGCCCGTGCTCTGGCAGAGCGGCTCGCCACCCACCCCATCGCTGCGGTCTACTCCAGCCCCCTGAAACGAGCTATGGAGACGGCCCAGCCAACGGCTCAGAAACTCGGCCTGCTGGTGCAGCCATTGCCGGGCATCATTGACATCAACTACGGCGACTGGCAAGGGCTGTCACATGACGAGGTCGCCCAAGCCCATCCCGATCTCTACCCGCGCTGGCTGGAGACACCCCACCGCGTCAAATTTCCCCACGGCGAGAGCCTGCGCCAGGTGCGCCTCCGAGGAATGGCCGCCCTGAAAGATGCCTCCACTCGCCACGAGAGTCAGGTCATCCTGCTAGTGGCCCATCAGGTGGTGAACAAGGTACTGGTCTGTGCCATGCTGGGCCTGGGCAATTCCCACTTCTGGCGCATCCAGCAGGACAACGCCTGCCTCAACGTCTTCGAGCACCACGATGGTATCTTCACCGCCGTACTGATCAACGATACCTGCCACCTACACCAATGACGTTTCACGTTTCACGTTTTACGTCTCATACCTCTTGGTCATGACTCAACTCTAGCTCACTTGAGATACATCGCCTTGGCGAACTCATCAACGAAACGCTTGTCGTTAGTCAGCTCAATGTATTCGACCTGGCGGGCGATCTCGGCGGCCCTGGCTCGCTGATCCCTGGAGACGAGGGCCAGCTTGGCGCCCATGCCCGCCGCGTTGCCCACCTGGTTGAAGCGCTCCAGGGGCAGGGGCGGAAACATACCGATGACGATGGCGCTGGACACGTCAATGTAAGTGCCGAAAGCCCCCGCTATGACCACCTGGTCAAGGTCCTGCTCGGACAGGCCGGCCTCATCCAGGAGGATGTTGATCCCCGCTCGAATGGCCCCCTTGGCCAGTTGAATCTCGCCCACGTCGCCTCGGGTGATGACCACTTCACGGTCGCTCCCTCCCTCACCGGCTGTCACCAGGACAAACTCCGGGCCGTGCTCGGTGCGCCGCACGCCGGGGTGATGGCCCATGTTGCCCCGCTCGTCCAGCACTCCCAACTGGCGAAGTTGGGCCACCGCATCCAGAACGCCTGAGCCGCAGAGCCCCACTGGCGGGGCGTCGCCGATGGTCTGGTACTCCACCCCAGAGTCCACGATGCGCAATCGCTCGATGGCCCCCTCGGCAGCCCGCATGCCATCCTTGATGTGCGCCCCCTCGAAAGCCGGGCCTGAGGCGGTGGAGCAGGCAATGAGGCGACCGTTGGCTCTCAAAACCACCTCGGTGTTGGTGCCGATGTCCAGCCCCAGCACCGCTCCCTCGGCCTCGCCAATCTCCGTGGAAAGGATCATGGCCACGTGGTCGGCCCCCACGAAGCCGGCGATGTTTGGCAGCAGGTGGACGTAGCCGCCGGGGGCGATCTCCAGTCCCACCTCTCTGGCTTTCAGATCCAAAGCCTCGCTGACCGCCGCCAGATAAGGCGCCAGACCCAGTTGTCTAACGGGCAGGCCGATGAAGAGATGATGCATGGCGGTGTTGCCTACCACCACTGCCTCCACTATTTCCCTTATCTCCTCAGAATGACGGCCGCTCTGGGTGCACAGGTCGCGGGCCAGGTCGTTCACCGCACCGACGACGGCTGCCTGCAAAGTCGCCGCCTGCTCCTCCCCGTCCATGGCGTAGGCGATGCGGGCCATCACGTCCTCGCCGTAGGCAATCTGGGGGTTCATGGCCCCTGCCGAGGCCAGAGTTCGGCCCGTCTCCAGTTCCACCAGATAGCCGGCTAGCTTGGTCGTCCCCACGTCAACAGCCAATCCCAGGAGTTCGCGCCCCAGCGGGCTGAAACTGACCACCTCCTGGCCCCGCAAGCCGACCGTGCCTGCCCATCCCTCCTTCCTCAAGCGGGTTGGCAGTTGACGTAGCAGGGCGAAGTCCACGCTCAGATCGCTCAGGTTAAGCGTCTCCGCCAAATGATCCCACATTCGATCCAGGTCGGAGCGGATGTCCTCCCGCGTGGGTGGAGCGAGCCGAACGTCATGGCCCACCACCACGGGGACGACGGACACCGCCAGCTCTTGCCCCTCCACCTGGGTGCGCTGGGCGGCGGTCAGCGATTGGGGCGGGATGTGAAGCTTGAGATCGCTCAGCACCTCGGCCTGGCAGGCCAGGCGATAGCCCCTGGCGACCTCATCTGGGCTAAGCTTTCTCCCTTCCGTTTCACTCAACGGCGAGAGCTGGCCTTCGAGAACCCGCACCTTGCAGCGGCCGCAAGTACCCTTTCCCCCGCAGATGGAAACCAGGCCCACCCCAGCCTGCTGAGCAGCGGTCAATACAGAGACACCCCGGTCAACTCGCAACCGCCGCCCGAGGGGTTCGAAATCAACTTGATAGGACATACGGTTTCAGCCTCCGGTTATCAGTGATGAAAGGTGATGCTTTGCGGGGATTATTATAGCAGAATGGGGTGTAGAGGTCAACCATTCGTTCGGCGGATGGTCGGGTTGGGGCGGGAACGAACGCGGGAAGGCTAGACACGGGTAATGGGCAAGCGGGCTGCTTGAGAAGCAACAAAAAGGGCCAGCAGAACTGAAGTGCTGGCCCTTTCCTTGTTACTTCCGCTTTGAGAAAATGGTGGTTAACGGCTAAAACTGATGACGCGCCCCCTCAGATGAATAGCTTGATCGAGAGCAGAATCACAGTCAGGCGGAAACCACGACAGTAGCCGCACACTCGTTTTCGGCGCAACTCAACGCGGTCAGGTGCAGCAGATGTCAGCGGTGGCGCTAATCCAGCAGAGGTGGCTTCCATGCCGCGCCGGATTATCGTAGATAGGCCAGACCCAAATTCTATTGGCCAAAAGCCTTCCGGCCGAGTCCAAGGCCCATCGGCTGTGGTCAGGAGACCTTATCAAACAGTTGGGTTCACTTTAGCTAGCTATACACCTTATCAACCTTTCGCGCTTTCTTGGAACCGCAGTTCGGGCAACGCTCACCGCCAGCAGCCCCGCACTTATAGCAGTAAAGCTGACCACACTCTTCGCACTCATATACCCAGAAGTGACCCCCGAGAAGGCCTCCTGGCTTGCGATGGCAGTTTGGGCAATGCTTGAATGACATTTTGCTCAGTTCCTCTTTTGGCAATATCTTTCCCCAAATACACGCTTGTCACCAATTGCTCTAACGGTTTGATAGCATCACCCTGCCGTGACATTTAATGCGCACCGTGCCGCTTGGACAAATTCCCGGCCCAAATGTGAAGACTACTTGATGCTATCAAGGGCTTACTGAAGCTTGCGTGGTCTCCTACCGTCCCATGGCTCTTTTCCCTTAGAGTGCCGATATAGGTCCCAGCCAAGCATAAACGCCCCTCCTCCGAAGGCTCCAATAGCTGTAGCAAATGATATGTGAAGCACGAAGATCAAAAGCTTGAGCCCTAGTCTCCGGTAACCCGATGCTTTCTGTAACCGGTAAGTAGTGCTATCGAAGGTACCAGTGGTCTTGCGCGTGTCGTTGCCACCGCTAAGAAACCGATCAAGCCACCTGAGACTAACACTCAGACCCAGCCATCTAGTCAAGCCCCATATAAGCACGAAGCCGTAGAAGAGCGACCATGCTAAGTATGCCGTGCTGAAAGGACTGCTATCGGCATCCAGGGCACCCATTATGGCTCCCACTGCTGCGAACCCCAACGAGATTAAAGGTCTTTTCATTGTTCCTCCCTCGGAGGCGCGATCTCTATTACTTCTCGACCAGCTTCACTCCAAAGGTCGCCGATTGCAATGTTGCTGAGAATATAACCTGCTATCTGATGGACCACTTTATCAGGAATCTCAGCAAAGCCGTCAATAAGCGTGGAGCATTTCCAAGTCACCCCACGAATCAACTTGGGAACAGTGACATGTCGTGGCCCAATCAAGAGGTCCTCCTTGAACAAAAAACTGTGCAGTCCCTCATCCATCACCGATATCGGGTAGTTGATGAGTCTTTCTCTTTTACCCTGCTGGGTGACGTAAGTGTAGAGCTCCAGTATCTCCTTCTGTCTCTCCGTGACGCCCTCCAACTTCAGGGTCAGGATGAAGGTACGATGAATCTTCTCCTTTCCCGTGCTTAGGAATCCTCCTTTCCTTATGGACTCCTCCGTCGACCTTTCCACTACTAATTGCATCTTGTTGCCTCCTTATTCTTCACTATCGATTCTTAGCAAAGCGCTCTGACTTACCCCGATCATCAATCTGTTTCAAAGGCATTGTCATCCTAATCTGTAGTTTCGCTTTTTATGTATCACCTCCCGCTACTGGGTCTCCCCAAATTAGTAGGGTCGCTCGGCCCAAAAAGTTCTTTCTTTTGGCGCCAGCTCAAGAGCTGGTGCTGGGCGGCCTTTCTGCGGCCTCGTAACTCCCAGCGCCGTCTGGCTTCGATTACACTCAGCCCAGGGCTCACGACGGCACAGATTAGGTTCCCTCACTATGAGGAGAGCCCCGCTACTTTACCTCGGGCTTCTGTGATCTTCGCTGGTACCACCACCATACTCCCACCGCAGCTAGTAACGGTATGAGCACTTTAAGATATACAGGGACTTCAGTTCCAATCAAGCATCCGAAAACTACGAGCAGAGCAGCAGCAGCCTCCGCAATAGGGCGGATATTCTCGGGTATAAGTGAAACTATCTTGCGGGAGACTTCCATCACCTTTCGCCATACCAACTTCACAAGTTTAAACATCGCGTGATCCTCCTTGGCTCATCAATTTCCAGTAGATGAGCGAAACACTTCGACCCGCTTCGAGCATCGGTCTGTTACAGATTTAGGTTGTTCTTGCAATTCGATTGAGAATCAGCCGCAGAAACGCAACCAGTTTCGATTTCGCACGGTCAACTCCAGCGAATGTCTATGCGGCCTCCCCCTCGCGTTGCTGACGTTACAATAGCCGCGTTTATCTTATCAACAGCAGGAGAGCAGCTCCGGAAAACCTGATGCGTGGCGGTTCAACTTTGCCAATGGTGTCCTTGAAAAGACCGGTGCCAGAATAGACAGTTCCGTCACTGCCAACTTTACCAATCGCTTTCTTGCCAAAGCCTGTGCCAGAGTAGACGGTTCCATCATTGTCAACTTTGCCAATCACTTTCTTGCCAAAACCTGTGCCGGAGTAGACGGCTCCATCATTGTCAACTTTGCCAATCGCCTTCTTGCCAAAGCCTGTACCGGAGTAGACAATTCCATCGCTGTCAAGTTCACCGATGTCCGTCTTACCGAAACCAATACCAGAGCAGATTCGGCCCATAACACCTCCCTAGCTTATCGGAAACGCCACTCAAGGTTCCCGGGTTAGAAGGATCTCCTCAACATCAAGCAGGTAAACTTTGCGATCCATTGATCCCATGGCGAGCAAGGAGCCATCAGGAGAGAGGCAAATGCTTACAACTGATTCTTCGAGTTTATGGCTCCAGAGTAAGTCCCCAGAACGATCAAAGAGATATGCTTTTCCCGACGAATTATGTGTCGCTGCAGCGATAAGCGAGTTGTTGCCAGAGATGGATATTTGTCTAACAAACCTTGCGCCAGTCTCATAACTCCACAAGAGTTGTCCTGAGCGGTCATAGGCGAATACCTTCCACCTACCCTGCCCTATACCACTGATCGCCCCAACTATAAGGGAGCCATCGGGAGAAATACAAATATCCGTTACCACACTTGCTATGCCCATCTTGTGGCTCCATAGAGTTTCTCCCGCACGATTGAAGAGATAGATCCTACGACCATCATGTGCGGCGATCAACGTACCATCTAAAGACATAGCAGTCACACAGGACTGCTCAGTGTCGTGACTCCATAAGAGTTCTCCTGAAGAGCTAAGAAGGCAAATCGCGTCCGTTGTGCCTTGGAGGTTGTCCACGGAGGCGGCTATAACAGAGCTATCTGCAGATAGCGAAATATGACGAGAATAAATCCTGGTACCGAGTTTACGATCCCAGAGCAACTCTCCAGAGCGATTGAAAAGGTACAATCTTCCCGGATCAAAAGAACCAGTAACTACAAGGGATCCATCCGTAGAGATGGCGGTGCTAGGAGCCCCATACCTTCCATCGGTCTTGTAACTCCATTGGAGTTCCCCTAAGCGATTGAAGAGATACACCTTTTGGTCGCCTGAGTTCACAGCAATAAGAGAACCATCAGCAGAGAATCTTCCTCGCACGATTGCGTCATCAGTCTGAGTCTGGTAGCTCCAAAGGCATTTGCCGGAGCGGTCGAGGGCATACAAGCCGCCTTCCCCCGACCCTACAAGAATTAGCGAGCCATCGGGAGAAAAGCAAACTAGAAAAACTGCACCGTTGGTTTCATAGGTCCAGAGGAACTGCCTCTTCTTGTTCTTCTTGCCGAATAAGCTATCAAGAAACCCCATAATCAGTAGACCGCAATCCACCGTAGTCTAGCCCCTTGTGGGCGTCCAAACTGCTGTGATTCGAGCAGAAAACGGGCACGAGGCCCTATACTACATCGCCCATTGCGGTCTACTGATAATGTTATCTCCTTTCACATTCTGAATGGCAGCGAGTTGCATAACGTGAGATTCACGTGCCGGGCGGGTCTCGCGTAGAATCGTCGCTTTGCCTCAATGACGTGCATAACTGCTTTTTGAGTTCATCCGACGTTGCTTCCACCTCGTTCGTTGGCCCTATTCAGCGAGGTTTTGGAAGCAATCTCCGTGCAATCCATGCAAAGGGGGTGATGATTAATCTGCGTATTATCCCGCAAAGTAACGGGTGAGATGCAATCGCAAGTGCCAATGGCGGTGACCAGTGCCCATAAAAGTAGAGCAGATAGCGCCCGGCCCGAGTCCGCTTCAAACGCATGTCGCGGAATTTGCGCAGTGCAATGACGTCCGGCATGGTGGCGCTCCCATGTACCGCTGTGGCAATGAAACAGCCTTCCTCTTTCTTTTCTTTTTCCGCTTCCGTTTCCACCCCAACTTCTTCTAATTCATTTAGCCTCTCCTTTGCAAGGTCAATCAGATGCTCACGATTTTCGGGATCTATAGATCGTTCAGACACGGAAACTTTATGAAGAAATTCACTATAACACTTTTTTGCTTTTTGTAGATCTTGTTCCGGCACCCCATATAAATAAAGGGCACCAATGAAAGCAAGCGGTTCTGGGTACTCAGGATCTAGATCCATAACCTTCCTGAAACTCACTAGGGCTTTTTCGGCAGCCGACGGAATATTTTGAACTTGCCGTACGTAAAATGTTGCTATCGCATAATGAGCTAAAGCAATAACAGGTATGTTAGGTGGGTCATACTTATGCAAGTGAGTCAGTGCTGCTTGTAAGTAGTTTATTGCAGCAGTATATTCGCCCCGCTCCTCACTAATCTGTGATAAATTTTCCCAGGCTGTAAGGCACATCATCTCATTCTCAAGCATAGGGTTTAATTCAAGCGCGGTAACAAAATCTGGTTCCGCATCAGAAAGACGGCCTAAGTCCTTTAGAGATACACCCTTTATCCAATGTGCCACAGCTTTAGCCGCATCTGAAATTTCCATTTCTAGAAATTCATCTATCTTGGATATTGCCTCATTAGACTGTCCACTGAGGGAAAGAACTAGCGAGTCCCCAAGAACATCTTTCTCAAATTCTGATTTCGCCATCATGCTTTTCCTCCTTGTCTACTTGCTTATAGACAACAAACTAGAGTTTTTCTACGAACACTTATGCAGTTAGCTACCTAACTATTTTTATGTTACGATTGTACTACAGATTGAGGCAGGTGTCAAATGCTCAATCTCGGACAAACTGTTTCCATCCGTAGCAGCACCATGACGATGGGCGGGGCCACCACCGCTGGCTCTTAGAAAGGCTCGCCGGCCAGGGCGGCGTGAACCCGGGCCTTCTCCTCTGGCGTGAGGCCGGGTAGC
>CAZVCJ010000153.1:0-9384 GCA_964625745.1 uncultured Anaerolineae bacterium
AACGTCATTCAGGCCATTGCCGTGCCACTCGATCCCTAAATTTCCATCTACTGAGGCTGGCAGCCCGGTTCGGCCAATTGGCGCCCTGCCCGGCATCGCTGGACTGGCTGGTGGACAATCCCATTCGCCGCTGGGAAATGCGTCCCATGCTAGACCGGGTGGGCATTTGCCCCGGCGAACGGGTGCTGGAACTCGGCCCTGGGCCGGGGATGTTCACCGTGGAGGCGGCGCGGCGCGTGGGGCCGGAAGGGCGGCTCATCGCCGTGGACATTCAGCCAAAGATGATCGCTCAGGTGGAGAAGCGGGTGCGGGAGGCCGGGCTGACCAACGTCGAAACCCACGTCGCCGATGCCTACCACCTGCCGCTGGACGACGCCAGTGTGGACCGCGCCTTCCTGGTCACGGTGTTGCCTGAGGTTCCCGACCAGGCCCGCGCGCTGGCTGAACTGCGCCGGGTGTTGAAGCCGGGCGGACTGCTCTCCATAACTGAGGAGTTCTTCGACCCCGACTATCCGTTCGCCTTCGAGACCGTCCGGCGCGTGGAGGCGGCGGGGTTCAAGCTTGACCAGCGGTTTGGCAACTTCTGGGTCTACACGCTGAATTTTCGGCGCGATGCAGCGCCAGGGTATCCGGAGTGAACGAGAACAAGAAGGGCCAGAATCATGAGCAAATGGCATCAAACCTTCTTTGATGTGACGGGAAGAAAGCCGTCAGGGTGGCCGGGGAAGCTCTTGTACGGGAGCCGGGAACCCATAGGGCATTACGGTTTTTTCCGCGTGGCTATTGGGAGGTTACAACTCCAGCCTGAGGACGTTTTTCTCGAGATTGGGTGCGGGGGCGGCGCTTTGCTCGACATGGTCTTGCAAACTGTGCAGCAGGCTTGCGGGATAGATCATAGCCCGGACATGGTTGAGCTTGCCAGGCAGAAGAATGGGAAAGCGCTGTCCGAGGGGCGTGTCGAGATCATACAGGGTGATATTGAAGCCCTTCCATGGGCCGAGAATCACTTTACCTGTGCTGCCGGTGTTGAGGTGCTATACTTCATCGAGAACCTGAGACGGGCTTCAGAGGAGCTTTGCAGGGTGCTAAAGCCAGGTGGACGCCTCGTGCTCGTAACGGGGGCACAACCCAAATCCGCGCTGGCCAACCTGGCCTATGGTATCTGGCTAAAGTATATGCGTTTTTACCCCAACGACGAACTGGCAGCCGTGCTGAGACAGGCGGGATTCCAAGCGGTTCAAGTGGAGAGCGTAGCCAGGTCAGAACACACTGCCTATGCCCATCAACTTGTCTATGCGGTGAAATGATGCGGAGAGGGATATTTTCTGGAGAGAAGGAGGCACAATGAAAATCCTGGTTTATGGCGCTGGAGTGTTGGGCAGTCTATACGCTGCACGGCTGCAAGAGGCCGGGCATGCCGTCTCGATCCTGGCGCGGAGGCAACGGCTGGCCAGCATCCGCGAGCACGGCATTGTGCTGGAAGAAGCGATCACCGGCCATCGGAGCACCACCCGTGTCAACGTGGTGGAACAGCTTGCGCCGGAAGACGCATACAACCTGGTGATCGTGCTGGTGCCCAAGAATCACGTCTCGGAGGTGTTGCCAGCGCTGGCTGCCAATCAGCATACGCCCAATGTCTTGTTCATGGGCAACAACGCCGCTGGGCCTGACGAGATGATCGAGGCGCTGGGTCGCGAGCGCGTCTTGCTGGGCTTTCCGGGAGGCGGAGGCTCGCGGGAGGGGCACGTCGTTCGCTACATTGCATCGTCGGGACGCAGGAGATATGCGACCACGATGGGTGAATTGGACGGGCGCACTACGCCGCGGCTGGAGCGGATTGTTGAGGCCTTCGAAGGCGCTGAGTTCCCGGTGACCATCAGCCCCAATATGGATGCCTGGCTCAAGACCCACGTAGCGTTGATTCTGCCCATGGGAGGCGCGCTCTACATGGCTGGGCTCGACAACTACCGGTTGGCGCGCACGCGCGACGCAGTGGTGCTGATGATCCGCGCCATGCATGAGAGTTTTCGGGTTCTGCGGGCGCTCGATGTCCCCATCACGCCGCCCAGTCTCAAGATGTTCGAGTGGATACCTGAGCCGATTTTAGTAGCCTTTGTTCAGCGCATGCTCGACAGTGAAGCTATCGAGGCCGCCCTTGCACACGCCAGAGCGGCCCGTGACGAGGGCAAATACCTCCGAAACGAATTCAGGGCGTTGGCCCGTGCCGCCTCCATCCCGACGCCGACGATGGACCGCTTGCGCACGTACATTGACCAGACGGCTCCACCCTTCGCGGACGGCAGCGCGCAGATACCGATGGACTGGCGCGGGGTGTGGATTGGGCTGGGTGCACTGGTTGGTGCGCTGGCGGTGCTGCTTTTGGTCTGGAGTTTGCTGAGGTAGTCTCCCTGTAAAGTGTTATTGCACTAGAATGAGCTGCTTTTGTCATTGCGAGTCGGCCATGGCGCATCGCGCCATCCGTAGGGAGCAGAAACTTCATCGTGTCATTGCGAGTCGGTCATGGTGTGGCCTGCCATTCTAAAGGACAGAAACGCCGCCCATCTTGTCATTGCGAAGGCGCGGTGAGTGCGCCTGAAGCAATCCCCAACGCTCGTAGGAGATTGCTTCGGCGGAAGAGCGTCGCCTCGCAATGACAGGCCAAGTTTCTGAGTAGGCACGGTTTGTGTGCCGCCTGTCCTGAGCTTGTCGAAGGGAAGCAATCTCCAATTCGCGGAGTGGGGATTGCTTCGCTTTGCTCGCAATGACAGACAAGTTTCTGAGTAGCGAAGCGACGAAGCAATCCCCAGCCTACGGTGGGGGGGATTGCTTCGCTCCCTATGGTCGCTCGCAATGACACAGCATCAACACCCAAAAGGGAGACCACCGTTACTGAGAGGCAGACGATAGAGAGCACAGTCATGGAACACGAAGAAAGAATACAACTCGCGCAAAATCTCTGCGCCCGCATGGTTGCCAGGCATCCCGGCGCCATTATGTTAGGTGGTGTCTACGGCTCCGCAGCGCGGGGTGCGGATACCCAGTGGTCAGACCTTGAGATGTTGTTTGTGGTTCGCGATGGCAGCAAGGTCGAGGGCAAGGAGTTCCTCTATCGCGGTACAGCCATTGGGTATCAGGTCATTGAACAGCGAAAACTTGAGGAGTTGCTGACCAGCCCGTCTCTCAAGTGGCCGTTTTGGATGGGTGTGCTCAACGTGCTGAAGGTGCTCCACGGCGACCCGGAACAAGTTCGAGCCTGGATGCAGTTGGGGCAGTCCGTGCCCACGGAGAGGTTTCGCCAGGCTCTGGAGGCAAGTCTGCCCGGCTTGGTGGTGGAGTCATACGGCCGTATCCTGTCGTGCCAGGAACGGGGGAACACGCACGACATTGGCTGTGCGGTGATTGAGGTTCTTTTCGAGATGAATAAAGCTCTCTGCCTTCTGAACCAGCGTTGGGTCACACACGACTACTACCAAGGATTAGTTGATGCCTTCAGCTTTTCCAAGCTACCTGAAGGATACCAGGACCTCGTTCCCGTAATGTGGCCCGCGCGCGCTGTTGATGAGATTGTGCGGCTGGCAGAGACGCTGGTCCGCAACTTCTGGCAGTTGCTGGCCGATGAAGGTATCGAAGTGAAGAACTACCACACTGTGGAAGACTTGCCATTGTGAAGAAGGAGGAGGTTCTGTAGTGCCAAGGCTAGTCAAGGGAGGCAAGTGGGCCTACGGTTGGGTGGTCATCGGGCCAGAGGGGGAGATCACCATCCCACCGGAGGCGTGGCGCGAGTTCGGTTTCCAGGCCGGAGGCGAGGCGATTTTCACACCAGGCAGCCGTCGCTCTGGTGGGTTCGGCATCAGCACACCGGAACTGATGGCAGAAGTATCCGAACGGCTGGAGGGTGCTACGATGCGCGTGCTGGCCCGAGGGCGGTTCACTGAGGGCGGACGGGTGACGGTGCCGCCGGAAGTGGGAGTGAAGCCAGGCGACAGGCTGCTGACGGTGCGCGGCAGTCGCTACGGGCTGGGCTTCGTGGCCCAGGGGCCGATCTACGAAGAAGCGCTGAAGCATCCCGAACTGGAGGTTTTTTAGAGCCATGACCTACGATCAGGTTTTTCTGGCTGCTGCTTTGGGCGTCTTTCTCGTCACCTTCGTCGCCACCATGCTGTACGTGCGGCGGCGAGGGTACGAACCAAAGGGGGTGATGACGGACGTCAAAGCGTGGGAAGCCGCTGTCACTACCGCCGCCTCATTGCTCTGGCTGGTAGTGACGCTGCTTTACATCTTCGACGCCCGTAGCGTGGTCTGGTTCGGGCGTATCGCCTTCCTGGACAACGACGTCGCCAGAGGGTTGGGCATCGCCCTGTCCACAGTTGGCGTGCTCGTGGGCATCGCCGGCGAGGTGGCGCTGGGGGAACAGTTCCGCGTGGCTCTGCCCAGGGAGGAGACCGAGCTGGTCACCACAGGCATCTACCGCTACATTCGCAACCCCTGTGTCCTGGGGGCAGACCTCTTCGCGCTGGGCACTCTCTTTATCGCCCCCAGCTTGCTGGCGCTGCTGGCGGTGGTGCTCAACGTCACCGGCTACCACCTGAAGGTGCAGGCTGAGGAGGAGTATCTGCAGCGGACGCACGGGGCGGAGTATGAGGCGTATTGCGCGAGGACGGGCCGGTTTCTTCCCCGGATCAGAGTGACAGGAGACAAAAGGTCTGGAGGAATAGTAATCGTAAAAGCGGATATAGCCGACGTTACTGCTATTTACAAACTCGCCTCGCATTACAGCGGTGCGACCCAGGTGTGGGCACAGGAGAGAATCAACGATCTCATCAGCGAAGGACATTACGTATTGGTGGCCAAGCAACTCGATTCCACGGTGGGCTATGCGATCGCACGGTTTGCGTGGGGCAAGATGCACGTATGGGACATCGCTGTGAAAGAGGACATGCGGAGACGTGGGATAGGGAAGAAAATGATGTCACAACTGATAGACCACGCAAAGTCGAAGGAGCTCTCCGAGGTTTATCTTGAGGTATGCGCAAGCAACGTGCCTGC
Organism: uncultured Anaerolineae bacterium; assembly: GCA_964625745.1. GTDB lineage: Bacteria > Chloroflexota > Anaerolineae > VGOG01 > VGOG01 > CAZVCJ01. The sequence continues at coordinate 5,047 of CAZVCJ010000153.1, forward strand.
TGTGACAATGTACCAGCACCTTTCTTTTAAGATCAGATTCCCAATGCCCGGATTATGCGACGGCGAAGACGGGCTTGCTATGTATCTTCCTCTACTACAAGAAGAGGGTAAGCAAGGGAGAGAGGAGCAATGATGGAGAGAGTGATGTGGACGAGGTGATGGCTCGACTGGAGAAACTGGATGCACCTTGAGGATATAAGCGATGCACTTTGACCATTTTGACCTCGTTGCTCGTTTCTACGACCGCGTGTTCCACTTCCTGGGACCAGAACGGCTCATGGGTTTGCTCCAGCCCCAGCCATCGGAGCGCATATTGGACATCGGCGGCGGCACGGGCCGCGTCTCCGGAACCTTTGGCGACGACTACCTGGTGGTCGTTTGCGACCTCTCCTGGGGGATGTTGGGAGAGGCTCGCCAGAAGCAGATGATCGCTTGCTGTGGCCTGGCCGAGCACCTCCCTTTTGCCGATGGGGCTTTCGACCGCATCGTGATGGTGGACACCTTTCACCACCTTCACGACCAGCACGTCGCTGCGAAGGAGACCCTGCGGGTGTTGCGTCCGGGCGGACGATTGGTCATCGAGGAGCCGGACATTCGCCGCTGGGCAGTGAAATGGACTGCCCTGGGCGAGAGGCTGCTCCTGATGCGCAGTCGTTTCTACTCCATCGCCGACCTGGTTGACATTTTCAAACAGGCCGGCGCCAGAATCGTGGCCATGGAGGAGGGACACGATTACAACGTGCGCCTGGCTGTGGAAAGGGAGGAGGTAATACCAATTGCTGTAGGAAGTACAATGAATAAGCGAGTGTCCGCCGGTTGAGTAGGCCGAAGGCCGTATCGAAACCAAGGGCGCGAAGCGTACAACGACGCTTGGTTTCGATACGCTACTCGCCATGGCTTGCAGCTACTCAACCGGCGCTAAACTCATGATTCATGGCGTTTGAAGGGGCAATTGGTATGTGGTTATGATCAGAGTGTATCGCCCCAAACCTGACACAGCCCTTCGGCTCTGCTCAGAACGCCGCCCCGCATTCTTCGCCCACCGGCACCGGTCGAGGTGAAGGAAGCGGGGCGGTTTGCAGCCAGAATAGCCAGGTCTTCGACGCTCTCGTCCTCGGCGATGATGGCCCACTCGAAGAAACCTCTCGTCCCCAGGATGCTCATCATGGGGCCAGGCCTTATTTCTATCACATTCCATCCGTCTGCGCAAAGGGAAGGTTTGCCTAATGTGGCGGGTGGTGCTATAATGTTCCTGGTGTACAGAGACGCATCATTGCCGAGATCCTCGTTAGTGGAGGCGAGATGTCTGATGATGTGCTGAAGGTGGCAACCTACAACGCTAATTCCATCCGGGTCCGGGTGGAGCAAGTGCTAGATTGGCTGCGCCGGGAGGAAGCCGGCATCCTTTGCATCCAAGAGACGAAAGTGCAAGACGGGGACTTCCCTGCGGAGCCGATCAGAGACGCGGGCTACCACGTGGTCTTCCGAGGGCAGAAAGCTTACGCCGGAGTGGCCATCGTTAGCCGAGAGGAGCCGCAGGAGGTAGACTTTGGCCTCGACGGTGGTGACGAAGCACGCCTGATCCGGGCGGTGATCCGTGGCATCCCGGTGGTCAACACCTACGTCCCCCAGGGTCGCTCCCCCGATTCAGAGCACTTCCAGTACAAGCTGCAGTGGCTGGCCCGGCTGCGAGCCTTCTTCGAGCGACACTACTCGCCGCAGGAGCCGCTGCTGTGGGTGGGCGATTTCAACGTCGCCCCCGAGCCGATTGACGTGCACGATCCCCAGCGGCTGAAGAACCACGTGGACTTCCACCCAGAGGCCCGCGCCGCCCTGGAACGGGTGCGGGAGTGGGGCTTCGTGGATGTCTTTCGGCTCCATCACCCCGACGAGCCGGGTCATTACAGCTATTGGGACTATCGAGCGCGGAATCCCGTGGAGCGCGGGCTGGGCTGGCGGGTGGATCACGTCTGGGCTACCGAGCCGCTGGCCCGAAAGTCCACCGGGGCCTGGATTGACGTGGAGGCGCGGCGGGCGGAGCGTCCCTCGGATCACACCTTCCTGGTGGCCGAGTTCGCGCTACGGAGGTAAACAGTCAACGAGTCAATGAGTCAATGAGTTAGTTACTCATTGGCTCGTGACTCGTTACCCAAAGTTGAACGAGAAAAGGAGCAAGACAAATGCCGATTTACGAATACCGATGTTCGGAGTGTGGGGAGAGGTTCGAGAAGCTGGTGCGCTTGAGCACCTCAACATCTGAGATAAAGTGCCCCAAATGCGGCGGCCGGAAGGTAGATAAGCTCATCTCTGTTTTCAGTGCCAAGATGTCGAGTAGCACAGCGGCCACCGCCAGCGCGTGTGGCCCATCCACCTGAACGCTGTGAGTCGAAGGCAGTTTGCCTTCAGTAAGTTGCATTTCTGACAGGAGATTCTGGAAAGATGGGCAGCGAGCGGATCAAGGAGAGGTAGAGCGAGTTGAGCCACGAGATTCACAAGTGGCTCATCGGAGACTGTGGGACAGCGGCCCTGGAAAAGCTGGGCGGGCCGCTTTTTGCTGATCCAGGAGGGAACAGTGATGGGTTCGATTGTGGCTGTCTGCGCCAGCCGAAGGCGCACGGATCCCAAGAGGGACATTGGCGAAGGTTATCTGCGAGAGAGCTACGGCCTGGTGGGTGACGCCCACGCGGGTCTGAGCGAGAGGGAGGTCAGCCTGCTGGCCTGGGAGAGCATCGGGCGGCTCAATAAGGAGCACGGCATCAAGGCCGCCCCCGGCGACTTCGCCGAGAACCTCACCATCCAGGGCCTTGATCTCGTCTCGCTGCCCATCGGCGCGCGCCTGCGGGCAGGAGAGGCCGTTTTGGAGGTGGTGCAGATCGGCAAGCCGCCGCACGTGGCCCACGCCTACAGTTTCCAGGGGCTCTCGCTCCTGCCCACGGAAGGCATCTTCTGCCGGGTGATAGAGGGTGGCCAGGTGAGTAGAGGTGATGAGATCGTCGTTGAGTCAGCCACGAATCCTTCGACCAGGCTCAGGACAGGTTTCACGAATTAACACGGAGGAAAGAGTATAAATTCGTGTAATTCGTGGCAAAAATGCGCAAAGTTACCTACACTTTCCAAGACCAGGTTGAAAGGAGAGCTTGCAATGATCGTGAAAAACTACCGTCAGGTTACGCCGGAGCCCGCCGCGGAGGCGCCGGGCGTCACCGTGCGCTGGATGATCACCGACAAGGACGGAGCGCCGAACTTCGCCCTGCGCGTCTTCGAGGTAGAGCCTGGGGCCGCTTCCCCGTTCCACACCCACGCCTGGGAGCACGAGGCATTTATCCTGGCCGGCATAGGGCATCTCAGGGCTGTGGATGGCGAGACGCCGTTCCGCGAGGGGGACGCCATCTTCGTCGCCCCGGAGGAAAAGCACCAATTCGTCAACGATGGCGACGCGGCCCTGCGTTTCATCTGCGTCGTTCCCTTGCAGTGAGGGTAGCAGGCACTGTGGTCAGGCAGCATCAGGAGATACCGAAGGGGTTTCCTGATTGTGTTTCCGCTCAAGGCGGTGTATAATGTAGACGCCCGGCGATTTCGACAAGCTCAATCCAAGGATTTCGACAAGCTCAATCCAAGGATTTGGCCGAGATAGGGTGCAAGGGTGCTCCTCTGGTGGTGTAAGGCCAACACAGTTCTCAAACCCGACGCCGGCCACGGCCGTGCCCTTGTGTGCCCACGGGCGATTGCCCTGACCAGTTCTCAGGAACAAGAGAGGTTGCGCGAGCTGTTGGCGGAAGGATGACCACGGATGGGGAACCGCAGCACGAGGATGCCTGGACGACTGCGAAGCAAAATCTGGACCCATTATGACTGAGATGAAGTACGACTATGACCGGGAAGGGGATGTCCTGTACATCTTCTTTGGCCGGAGCGAGCATGTAGTCGGTGTCGAGTTAGGCGATCACCTGCTGCTGCGCCTGGATACGGGCCAGGGTACAGCGCGCTCGCCTCGCGCGGTGGGGTTGACCATACTTTTTCCCGCCCAACTGCTAGCGCTGGGGCGTACGCCGACTTTCACACTAGAGCGACTGGAGCAGCTACCGACTGATTTGCGGGCCGCGGTGTTGGAGGTATTAAGCAAGTCACCGGTGAGTGAATTGTTATCCGTGCGACTGACTCTTGCCCCCGAAGAACTGCGGATACCCGAGTTGGTGGCAGCGTAGGAGGGACTAGAACAGCGGTGAACGTTCTGCTGACTGGAGAGCGCCAGGCGGGGAAAACCGCCGTCTGCAAACGGGTGACGGGGCTGGCCCGTGAACTGGGCCATGATCCAGCAGGGGTGCTCACACCTGTTGT
>CAZVCJ010000154.1:0-9358 GCA_964625745.1 uncultured Anaerolineae bacterium
CGACCTGTACCTTCGGAGCGGCCGTGGCCGGGCAGGTCCAGGTCGTAGACATTGATTCCCGTCAGGCGGCGCAGTGGAGCGGGCCAGTCCAGGTGACTTCCTCCTGCTCCATGCACCAGCACTAGATTGCGCTTGCCTGTTACATCACCCTGGTAAAGGGCGTAGAAAGTCCTCTCGCCAGCAATGGTCACGGACGGCATATTGCATCAGTCAGCCTGGGGCACGGTGGCGTTGAGGTCTTTCATCAAGGCCTCGACGTTGATGCCATGAGCAATGGCCCCTTGCTCTACGTTCTCAAAGCGGGCTATCGCGCAGCCAAAGCACATCAGGCCGTGGCGCAGGAAAACCTCCACGGTCTGAGGATATTTCTCTACTACTTCGCCTATGTGCATCTCTTTGGTGATAGTCATGTTAACAACCTCCTCTTGTTATTAGCCTGTCCTCTCCGGATAGGCCCTGTCTTCTAGCTCAGCAATGAACTTCTCGGCCTCCATGGCCGCCATGGCTCCTGAGCCTACGGCCGTGGAGACCTGTTTCAGCACTCGCTCCTGCACATCGCCAGCGGCGAATACCCCTGGCATGCTGGTATGGCATTGGCGGTTGGTAACGATGTAGCCTCGGTCGTCCAGCTCCAGTTGTCCCCCCAGGAATCCCGTGTTGGGGATGACACCGACATAGATGAAAACGCCATCGGTCTCCAAGGTGGACTCTTCCTCGGTCTTGACGTTCTTGAGGCGCACTCCTGCCACCTTCCCCTCACCCAGGATCTCCGTGACCACTGAATCCCAGACGAATTCGATCTTTTCGTTGCGAAAGGCCCGCTCCTGGAAGACCTTCTCCGCTCGCAGGCGGTTGCGGCGGTGCACCGCGTGGACCTGCCTGGCGAACTTGGTCAAGAAGATGGCCTCTTCCAGGGCTGAATCGCCGCCGCCGACCACCACCACCTGGCGGTCCTGGTAAAAGAAGCCGTCGCAGGTGGCACAGTAGGAGATGCCCCGGCCTCTGAACTCCGCCTCGCCGGGAACGCCCAGCTTCCTGGGCGAGGTCCCGGTCACGATGATCAAAGACTTGGTCTCGTACTCATCCCCATAGGTTGTCACCTTGAAAGGATGGTTAGAGAGCTCAATGGCGGTGACCTCGTCCATCTGCACCCGCGTGCCAAACCGCTCGGCCTGCTGCTGCATCAATTGAGTCAACTCCTGCCCGCTCAGGCCCTGCGGAAAGCCGGGGTAGTTCTCGATCTCTGAGGTGAGGGCCATCTGGCCGCCTGGAGCACCGCCGGTGATAAGCAAAGGCGAAAGCTGCGCTCGGCCAGCGTAGATCCCCGCCGTCCAGCCTGCCGGCCCTGAGCCGATGATGATCAAATTCTCCATATACCTTGCCTCCTGGTCAACGGTGCTTAATTGTACCTGATTTCAGCGCATCTGGCAAATGCAGATTGCCCTCACCCACCAACAAGAAAGAGCAGCCACTAATGGCCGCTCTCCTATTCGCCAAGCAACATCTCGACCTCGGCATAAAACTCTTCACCGCTTGGTGATCAATTCCTCTTTCACCAGATACCAGTACATCGCGGCGGAAATCCTTCGGTAGTTACAGGACAAGCGCCGGTTGAGTAACTTCGTAGCGCCAGCGGCTTGGGTTGAGCTTGTCGAAACCAAGTGTGTCGAAACCAAGCGTTTTCTGCCCATAAGAACGCCTTTCACAAGCTGCTTGGCCTCGATACGTCGCTTTGCTCCTACTCGACCGGCGCTCTCGCCCAACGCCTAACTGGGGAAGGATTTCCGCCCACGTGTACTAGTCTTCAGGTGGCCACCATCCGGCCTGAACCCACAATGAGCGCGCGCCAACGATGTCCGCGTTATTCATACGCAGGGCTTCTACTGTTGCCTGTCCACAGGGTGTAAGGCCGATGATTTCCGTGCCATCCTCACTCCATGTGAAATGCCGCTTCCACTCCTGCGTGCGTGGGTTGAACAGACGCACACTCTGGTCTGTAACTGGATCATCTGCGTGAGTGCGGTCGCTTTTGAACCTGTTGCAGGATATGCACGCCAACCATAGATTCTCCTCTACCGTTGCCCCACCCATAGCCTCAGGAATGATGTGGTCAATTTGCATCCTCATGCCTGTGATCAACTGAGGGGTCAGGCAATAGCCGCACCGATGTCGCGCTGTTTGCTCGACCTTGCCCCGCAGGCGAGGAGGGATTCTGGCCTTCGGCATTTCGCCCCCCCAACCCTACGGGCCTGTTGGCCTGGGCGCCTGATGTCCACGCCAGTTGAGGATCACATGGACGTAAGACTTGCGCAGCATCAATCGGTTCGCTTCAGCGTGCAACTGATCTAGTGACTGCTGTTCTGCCTCGCTCAAGCCCTCTGCTTGATTCTTCCGCAGGAGGTGGTCCAACTGGCGCTGTTGGGAGGCCGGCATCTCGCTCCGCACTATCTCCCAGAGGCCCTCGTCGCTCATGGCTTCCAGGGCTTCGAGTTCTGACCGGTACTCAGGGGGTACTTTTGCCAGTGACGGCAACCCGGCCTCCACGATCTTCACCATAGCTTGTTGGATCGGTTGTTTCAGTCCTTTCGCCGTGCGTTCCACGCGTTCAAAAATACTTGCCGGCAGCTTTACAACCACAGGGTACACATTCATGGTCTTCACATCTCCTGGCCCGGATCACCGCTGAGTCTTACTTGCTTCAAAGACGTCCAGCGCCTGCTGAGTTTCTGCCTGTCCTAATGATCATCCCCATTTGGGACGTTGAATTCAGTGTACCACAGAAACGAGCAAAGGTCAAGCGTCAAGCCGGGGACGTTTGGACCACGAAACACACGAAAAACACGAAAGTCCTTCGTGGTTTTCGCGTCCCTTCGCAACTTTCCGTTGCTCAAGATCCCAATCAGCCTACGGCTCCGGATGGATCTGCACGAAGGCGCCATCCTGAACCTGGAAGATGTAGATGCTCTGCTCCTTGAGATCGCCCCCCTGGTCATAGGAGATGTGACCCACCAGGGTGTCAAAGTCCAACTGGCGGATGGCCTGAGCCACTTCGGCAGCGTCAAAACTCTTGGCCTTTTTGATTCCCTCGGCCAGGACCTGCATGGCGCTGTAACCGTTGATGCTGTAGGTGTCGGGGTTGCGGTAGTCTACCTCCTGGTACTCCTTGATCCACTGCTTGTCAACGACGGCCGCCGGACTCGGAGCGAAGGCACTGACGTAGATCCCCTCCGCTGCCCCACCCGCCTCATCAATGGTGGCCGATAAAAACGCACCGTCACTGGCCAGGAAGGGAACGGTGATGCCAGCCTCCACCAGTTCGGCTCGCAGGTACGGGGCCTCGACCTCGTAGCCTCCGTAGAAGATGGCATCGGGGTTGGCCGCTGCTATCCGCTGGACTTCCTCTGCGAAAATGGACTGCTCGACCGCCACCTGAAGCTCCAGGGGCACCTGAGCCCCCAGGTCGCGAAGCTCCTCCGCGATGAGGGCTCCAAGCCCCTGGCCGTAGGGGTCGTCGTTGTAGACCACCGCCACCCGGCGGGCTCCCACGGTGTTGACCAGGAACTCGGCATCCACGCGGGCTTGCGTGGCGTCGTTGGCATTGACTCGGAAGAAGTTGCGGTAGCCACGTTGGGTGATGGAGACCTCGCTGGCCGTGGGGGTGATGATCACCAGAGGCAAGTCCTTGTAGATCTCCATGGCCGCCAGAGTCTGGCCGCTGTTGTAGTGGCCTATCAGTCCGATGATCTCGTCTTTACCTCCAATCGCCTCTTTGATCTGCTGGGCGACTTCCACTGCCACGTCGGAATCGGACTCGTCGTCTATCCCAACTACCCTGACCTGATAGCCCAACAGGCCACCAGCCTCGTTGAACTGTTCGGCCATCAGCTTGGCCCCGCCCAACACCGTCTGCCCCCCGTTGGCCTGGAAGCCCGACAGCGGCGCCGCCACGTAGACGATCACTTCGCCCTTGGGTTGTGGCGATCCACAAGCGGCCAAAAGCAGAAAACAAGCCACAAGCGACGTGGATATTAGATATTGGATATTAGATATTTCACGTTTTACGTTTGACGTTTTACTTCTTATCTTCATGTCCGTTTAATCCTTCAGTCCGCTGTAAACTTCGTCCATCGCCTCAGCGATGTCCTGCAGGGCCGCCACTTGCTGGGCGATGTCCTCCCGCAGGTTTCGAGCGCGGCTGGAATCCACGTCTTTGGCCCCGATGAGCTGGAGTTGGGCGTAGACCGTGCCCATGGCCGCCAGGGTGTTCTCCAGTTGAAATTCGGCCTTCTCCATGGTGTTCTGCAAGCGCTGTAAGTTGTCCCATTGAGTCCTCTTGCTGCGGATGGCCTCTTGCATCTGCTCGCGCACGGCCTCATCGTCCTCCAGCCTGAGGCGAGCCTCGAAGTCCTTGATGGCTGACTGTACCGAGTGCATGTCTCGCTTGATGATCTCGTCGTTCTCGTAGGCATCCAGCCGCCTGGCCAGGCCGAAGACGTTGGCCACCCACTCGGTGATGCGCCGGGCGTCCTCCTCCAGGTGACTCCGCAGCACCCCCTGGCGGCTTTGGCGGATGAGCCCCTCGATGCGCTCGCGGTACTCCAGCGCCTTTTCGACTTTATCTCGATACTTGGCGCTGCGCAACTCCCTGGCATTGAACTCCCCACGCAGCATGTCGGACACGACCTTTTGGGCCAGAGCCGGGTCGCTAAGGCTGGTGTAGATGATCAAGGCCTCGGCCACCGCGCCCATGACCAGCCAATACCACCACCGCCACCAGGGAAAGGGGCTGGGGAAGAGAAAGATGAGGATGATTGTGACGGCAATGGTGAGCGCGCTCTCCAGCCGAAAGATGGCAAAGGAAAGCATAGCCCGCCACGCTTGTCGTTCCAACTCGGTTCGAAAGAGACCTTTGGCCATAAAACCTCGCGTGATGCGTGAAACGTAAAACGTAATGCGTAAAACGTAATTACGTTTTACGTTTCACTTTCTAAAAGTACGTTGACAATATCTTGTACAGTTGCCTGATGCTCTCCAAATCGCCTTTCCGCACCTGGCCGTCCGTGGCCTCGGCCAGGGACTCCAGCGTGCCGTAGTCGGCGTCGCCGCCGTAGGCGATGCAAAAGACGACGATGGGCACGCCGCTCTCGTTTCCCGCCTGCATCGTCTGCGTCAACTCACGCGAGCTGATGCGGGAGTGGTTCTCCAGCCCATCGGTCATGGCCACGATGGCGTTGATGCGCTCGCTGTCGTTCAACTGCTGCAAACGGACGTAGGCGGTGTTGATGGCATCCAGCAGAGCCGTGTCGCCGTTGGCTTCAAGCTCCTCAATGGTCGCCGTGAGGTCAGCCCGGTTCTGGCCTAGCTCGTCCAGAGGTATGATGTTGTTCACCTGGCTGGAGAACTCCACCAGCCCGACCCGCTCCAGGTCGCCCTTGATCTGATCCAGGAAGACACGCAACGCCTCTTGAGCGTTGGCGAGCTTGTCGCCTCTCATGCTGCCCGAAGTGTCAACGACCAGGTACACGTTGGTGTGGCGCTTGGTGTACCACCAGGCGTCCTTGACCACCTCCACCACCGCCGGGCTGGGCACCTGCAGGGTCGTCTGCGGCTGGGCGGGGTTCACGCCGTTCTCCGGCTTGATGGGCGAGGCCGGGTCGTCCAGAGGGATGGAGAGGTCGGCCGGGCGGTAGCCATAGGAGAGGATCAACATCTGGGCCTCTTGGGACGTGACGTAATCGCGGAAGTGCCCGAAGACCACGCGCTGTTCGTCGGTGAGGTCTGGCGTCTCCAACAGCGCCAGGGGGTGATCCTCCCACAAGGAGCCCTCGACAGGGTAGATGGCCACCAGACGGCCAGGGGCGCCAGCCTGGCTATTGAAGTAGATGACCAATTGCTCCTGACAGACGAAGGCGTCCAAATACGCCGGCCCCTTTTCCAGGACCTGCTGGACCACGGCCCACTCCCCTTCGCCATAGTAGCGCACCGTTTTCTCGATGGCCCCCACGTACTCGAGGGTGGCCTGCTGCTGAGCGTCCTCAATGGTCAGGCCCCTGGTCTTCCCTGCACCAGCGTAGAACTCAGCCAGGGTGGCCAGGAGACCGCTGGCCGAAGTGGTTGAGGGGTGGCTCCACTTGAAGTCGGGATCGCTCTGGGCTTTGGACAGGATGTCCCCCCAGCCGACGTCGCTCTCAGGGTAGCCGAAGGAGCGGGCCACGTCTTCCCACATAGCGATCACCACCGGGCTCACGGCGTAGCGAACCGTCTCACCCACCAGCGACGACTCGCCCCCGGTCTGGTCCATCCAGTCCCGGTCCAGTTGATCCAGCCATAAGGATACGTCAGGGCTGATGGCCTGAAAATCCCCGGCCAGGGCCCCCTCGATCATCGCCTCAGGCTCCAGCTCGACGCTCTGCACGGTCATGCTCTCGCCCTGATCCGTCTTGAGGTTCTGAGCGTTGAACCCGCGCACCAGCTCCTCGAACAGGCTCTGCTTCTCAGGAGAATAGGCTACCGTCAGCGTCGCGCCGCTGGGGGGAGTCACGGAGGGGAGAAGTTGCTCAGAAGTGGGGAGCAGCTTGGTCACGGCCCTATAAAGCACGGCGCAGCTCGCACAGATGACGAGCAAGATGACGAACACCACGAACAGAATGACCCATATCGGATTACGGGAGTCTCTCTTACGTCTCATCTATCCCCCCTACCTCTGGGCCACGTTGAGATCGAACCAGCGCAGCAGGGCCATCAGCACGTCGCGATCGGGCGAGCGCATGGCGGTGGTACGGGGCACGATGGTCATGGCCCCCTGCTCCTGCCAGCGGACGAACAGGCTGTCCTGACCCGTGACGGGCACCTCTGGGTTGGCCGGGCGCAGGCCCCGCTCGACGGCCAACTGCTGCACCTCAGGCATCAGCAGGTACTTCTCGAACTCCAGGGCGGCGTTCTTCTCCAGGGCAGTGGTCTCTGGCCCCATCCAGACGGTGAAGGGAAAGTCGAACCAGGTGAGGTACTGGGGATAGACGATGACCAGCGGGTCCTCCCAGCGAGTCTGGATGCCGGCCATGTTGGCCAGGAGATCGCTTTCCAGCAGTTGTCCCCCATCGCCCATGGAGTAGCCAAACAGGGCCAGATTCTCCACCGAGTAGGACCCCAGGCTGGAGAAGTCGGTGACAGCGCCCATCAACTCGCCTAGCCAAGCTTGGAACTCAGGAACCGTCACGTCGGCGGTGCTGATGTTGGTCTTCTGGTAGTATTCGCCGGCCGCAGCGACCATGGCCGCCAGCCCTCCCACGTTCTTGCGGGGGTTGGGCACCACCAGCTTGAAGTAGCCCCAGCTCGAATCGCCTCCCAGCTCGGGCCAGCCTCCCTTGGCTGTCGCCGCGTCGTGGATGGCCTGCCAGTCTATCTCGCCGTACTTGGCGCGCAACACCTCAGCGCGGCTGGAGTAGATGCCCCAGGAGAAAAGGGAGACGGCGATGGGACGCGCCCTGTATTCCCCGTCGGTGAGGAAGACATCTCGCCCCAGCTTCTCTTTGTAGGCGGCGTTGACCAGTTCCACCAGGTAGCGGCTGTCGGGGATCCAGGCGGTGGGCAGCGGGTCCATCTCCTCCCGTTCGTAGCGGCCCATGGCCGTCAGTCCGTCCATGGGGATCACACTCACCTCGATAGGCTGGCCCTCCAGCTTATGCTTCTCCTCATTGAACTGTTTGGCCGCCTCTCGCACCCACGGCTCTACCGGCAGAGCGCAGACGATGCGCACCTCCAGCGTTTCTGTAGAGGGCACCGTCACCACGCCCTCCTGCTGGCCCAGCCAGCGCACAACGAAAGAGCCAGCGACGATGAGCACCGCCGCCAACACGACAACGAAAAACACAATCCGGGTTCGACTCATTTATCCTCCAGTCAAATCAGCAAATCGGCGAATCAGCAAGAAGCACTTCCAGGGCCAAATAACTTCGTCAGGTCCTCGGTATGCGACGCAACATCTATAGTCATTGGAGGCGTCACAGCCCCTTCCAAATCGCTTGACAAAGCAAAGCAAGAAACATCAGGATGCTCAAGCACTGGAAGACGCGAAACAGGCGTGTGGCCCAAAGGTGATACCCCTTGGTGGCGTGTGCGTCTATGAAAGACCTAGATGATTCATGCTTTCTGCGACTTTCGATATGTCTGTGCGGGATGATCGGTTCCGATTGCCAGTAGAAGTCAGAGGCGCTGGCCCCACTTCGTTGAGTGCTCGTTAGACCAAGTTTCTGCTCAATCTTGGCACGGACTGTGACAGTTTCTAGGAAGCGCTGGTACTCGCGAAAAGCACCCTCAATTGCAATTGTTGAAACTGCAAAGATCAGGATTGGGCCAACGCACAGGAACGCAAAATGATACCACTCTGAAGCTTGGAAAAACCCAACCCCCGTTCCAGTCACCAGTGCCGATAGAATCCCGGAATAGAAAGCAATGCGGTCTTGATGGGCGTTTCCATAGTAATGCTCCTCATTGATGGCTAACTCATAGAGCTTCAGAAGCTTCTCATATCCTGTTTCTGTCGTTGCCATTGTCTTCTAACCTCCTTGATTTGTGTCGCATAGTATACGAGGTTTGAAGTTCGCATAACCGGACAAGTTTGCACAAATGCAAAATCCCGCTTTCAGCCTGGATCTGGCGATCCAGACCGAGCATAAGTGGACACGTTAGAGCCTCACCTCTCGATTGCGCAGGACGAAATAGGCTATGAAGCCCAGTGGCCCTGTGGCCGAGATGAGCAGCACCCAGAGGCAGCCTGTCTTGCCCCTCTTCTCGGCATCTCGATAAACCCAGAACATAGCCACCAGGGTCAGGATGAAGATAGCGAGAAAACAGAGGCCGACGAGACACGAGCCGAAAAGGTCAAATCCGTTGCCATTATACATGATGTTGTCATACCTCCAGAGTTGCTTTCTTCCCCTCCCTCGCAGGGAGGGGTTAGGGGAGGGTGGACTCTCCATTGGAAGAACCACCCCCACCCAGCCTCCCCCTGCGAAGGGGAGGAGTTTTGTCTCCCTCCTGAATGGTCTCTCAAGGGAAGCAAAGGAGCAAAGGCAGCCCTTTGCTCCCTGCTCCCTTGCTCCCTTGTTTTGTTACTCGATCCCCAACCGCTGCTTGCGCTCGGCGAGCTGCTGATCAATGGCGTGCCGCTCCAGGATCTCGTCCATCTGAGCGTCCAGGCTGGTAGCCATCATCTCGGTCTTGGCAGTGGCCTTGTCCAGCCGGGCTCGGATGGATTCGGCGATGCGGGCCACGTCCGTATCACCCGACCCCGCCAGGTCATCCAGCGAGCCAATGGCCTTGGCGGTGAGTTCCTTGGAGCGAGCCAGGTCCAGCAGCG
>CAZVCJ010000155.1:0-9355 GCA_964625745.1 uncultured Anaerolineae bacterium
CCAGGCGGCTAGGCAGAGGAGGGTCGTGATCTCGACCATGGAGAGGGATACGCCGAAAATTTGCTTGGGGTAGAGGTAGAAGGGGATGGAGAAGGCCACCAGAGCCAAACCGATGTCCAGGCGCAGGCAGATGGAGATGGCCAGGAGAGCTAGCGCCAAAAGGCTCAAAAGGGGCCAGGGGGAGAAGTGGAAAAGCAAGGCGGCAGCCAGGGTTACGGCTAGCTGGAGGGCTTCGGGCAGATCGTTATAACGGCCTGCGAATTGCCTCAGCAGGGAGCAAGCCGTAGGGAGCAGCACATTTCCCCTCCCTCGGAGGGAGGGGCCAGGGGAGGGTGGGCCTTCTGTATCGCAGAATCCACCCCCTCCCGGCCGCCCCCTGCGAAGGGGAGGAGTCACAGCCAACTGTCTGCCGATGGCGGCCAGAAGCATGACGGCACAGATTCCCAGCAGCGCCCCTGCCAGCCGATAGGGTAGGGGGCTCGGCTCGCGGGCCACGGTCCAGCCGACGATGGCCCACTGGCCCCAGCCGCCTTCAGCCACCAACTCAGCTTCGTGCACCTCGTCGGCCAGGCCTGAGGCCAGGGTGACGGTCTCTGTGCGGTGGAGGGGATCGTGGAGGACGAGGTAGGAGCGGCTCTGGCTATCCCGAGGCAAGTGGTTGGATGGCTTCCCATCAACTGTCACGTAGAGGATTCCCCAAAAGTCGCCGCGCCGCACGGTCAGATCGAGGCGGGTGCCCTTGAAGGGGATGACCAGGCTGTCGCCGGTTTGACCGATGTCGGCTCCCTGGGGGGAGAGGCGCCAATCTCCCAGATAGCGTGCTGTGTAATGGTCGGCCGGGTAGCGGCCTGGGTAGGCCACGGGTGGAGCGGTGGCCAGCTCCCGCAAACTCTGGTAAACGGGACGTGGCTTCCACTGCTCATCCACCAGGGCGAAGCCCCGGTGAGGGTCGTCGGGGGGGGCATCGGGCTGGAAATGGGCCACGGCCAGAACCCCCATCCAGGGCCACTCGTCGCGGGCCTGCTCGATGGCCGCCGCAGTGTAGCGAGCTTGTTCTTCTTCGCTCACCTGTCCCCAGATAGAAGGCTGGCCCTGCCAATCAGGGGGCAGGGCATTCCAACCGAACTCTACCGCCCAGACGGCCTTGTTCTCATCACCGCTGGAGACCATGACCTCCCGCACTAACTGGGCTCGGGAGAAGTTGAGAATCCCCAGGCTGGTTTGGCGGTCATCGGGCCCCGTGTCGAAGCCATAGGGCTTGACGGCTACGATGTCGAAATAGTCGCCCGCCCCCACAGCGTACAGACTTTGCAGGAAATCTACCTCGTTCAGGTTGAGGGGGCCACTCTCGCTGTTGGGGGCCAGGCCGGCTGTCAAGATGCAGGAAGTGGGATCGGCGGTCTTAACCTGGATGTAGCCCTCCCGCAGCAGGCGGGCATAGCCAGTTGGGTCTACATAAGCGTTGCCCCAGTGGGAGCTGAGATTGGGCTCATCCCAGATCTGGTAGTAATCAATGGCCTCTCGATAGCGCTCGGCAAAGGCTTGGGTGAAGCGGCCGAAGTCGGCCACTTCCTGCGGTGGCGAGTAGCGGTCAGCCGCTCGCCGGGCCCACTCAGGCGAGGTGTCCAGCACGGCGATGAGGTCCAGGTCGTGCTCCCGCACGGCAGCCACAATTCTATCCCAGGCTGCCCAATCGTAGTGACCGGCTTGGGCCTCAATGTCGGCCCAGGGGAAGGTTTGGCGCACCCACTGGAAGCCGCCGGCCTCGATCAGGGCTAGAGCCTTTTCCAATTCTGCTTCGTCATACTGTTCCAGGACCACGTTTACGCCGAAGGGATTCGCCGAGGCTTGAGGCGTGTCCGGGGGAAGACCGTCGCCCTGCCTGGTCCACACGATGGAAGCCAAGAAAGCGATGATGATCAGGCCCAGGGCGCAGAGAATTATACCCAGGGCTGGTCTCCAGTCCTCACCCGTGGAACGTGAACCTCGGCTGTTGCCTGTCTCAATCGGAAAAGCCATCTCTTCTACCCTCGTCCATAATCCTACCACAAACTGCCTTTATCCGCAAGCGGCGCTGCTTGACGAGAAACGAAAAATGCGCTACAATATTGTTGGCCTGATTGGTACGATGACTAACAGCGGATTGTCGCAATGGGCTAAAGCCGAATACAGCTTCGCTGCATTTCGGCAGCCCGCGAAATGATAAAAGAAGCGAGGAAAAAAGAAGACATGGGACAAATTGAACTCAAAACGCAGAAGAGGGAAGTGCTTGGCAAGAAGGTGAAAAGCTTGCGACGTGAAGGACTCGTTCCCGCCGTGTTGTATGGGCACGAGACCGAGTCGCTTCCCCTCAAAGTTGAGGAACGGGAGCTGGATCGTATCCTGGCTCAGGCTGGGGAGCATCGGCTGATTGCCTTGAAAATCGGCAGGTCTAGAAAATCCCAAATGGTCTTGACCAGGGATGTGCAATGGGATGTGATCACCCGGAGGCCCATCCACGTTGATTTCTACGCCGTGGTTATGACCGAGAAGATCACTACAGAGGTGCCTTTGGCCTTGGTCGGGGAAGCGCCAGCGATGATTCAGGAAGGGATCATGCTGTTGCAGAGTCTCGACGAGGTGGAGGTGGAGTGCCTGCCCGGCGATCTGCCCGAGGCCATTGAGGTTGACCTGAGCGGGCTGGAGGAGATAGATCAGGCCATCTACGTAAAAGATCTTCAGGTGCCGCCTGTTGTGGAAATCCTGACCGACGCCGAAGAGATAGTGGTCAAGGTGGGTTGGGCTGCTGCTGAAGAGGTGGAGGAGGTGGTGCCGGTCGAGCCGAAGGAGGTGGAGGTCATCGCCAGGGGCAAGGAGGAAGTAGAATCTGAGGAAGAGTAGTAGTTGAAAAGTAACGATCAAAGAGGTGAGGACACGTCCTTACCTCTTTTGTTTTGGATGTGTTCAAGACGGGTTGTAGGGGCGAGGTTGTCTTGCCCATTGGGCAGGGAAACCCTGCCCCTACGAAGCGTTTCTCAACTGAGATTGAATGCACCCTTTTGTTTTATGCCCAGATGGGTGCTGTTTGATGCCATCCTCAAACCTGTTTTTCATTCTTGACTGAATGGGCTAGTTGTGGTATGATTTATGTACTTTAATCACCGTTGCTCTTTCCAAAGGAGGAGGCTGTCATGAAAAAGAATACGCTTGCCCGAGTGGTTCTAGCCCTGCTTTTCGTCGTTCTGATGGCCGGCTGCAAGCGAGCCAAGCCCGCTGTCGTTTCCGATGTCCAGGCGACTCCAACAACGGCGGCCACTGCTGCAACGGGGCGTACAGTTGTCCCCGTCGCCTCGCCCACTCCAACCTCTGAGGGCACTCCAGAAACCACGCCAACACCCAGTCCTGGGGCCGCTACTCCAACGCCCCCCGCCGAAGCGACAGTCGTACCCACCGTTGCCCCGACTTCAACATCTGTCCCGACGGCCGCCCCAACAGCAGCCCCGACCGCGGTTCCAACGAAGGCGCCTTCAGGCGAGAGAACTCACGTGGTGCAGCCGGGGGAGAATCTGTTCCGCATTTCCTTGTATTACGGAGTGAGTTATGAGAGCGTTGCTGCCGCCAATGGAATCATCAATCCCGATCTCGTCTACATCGGCCAGAGGCTGATCATCCCCGCCGAAGGAACGGAACCACACATACCAACGGGGACTCACGTGGTGCAGCCAGGGGAGAATCTGTTCCGCATTGCCCTCAAGTATGGCGTCACAGTAGAGGCCATCGCGGTAGCTAACGGCATCAGCAATGTCAACCTTATCTACTCAGGGCAGAAGCTGGTCATTCCTTAAGAATAGCATAAGACCTCGGAGGTTTCCGGTAGTGTCTCTGCTACCAAAGCTGTCTCGATTATCCCCGGTTGGTTTGCTGACAAAATCGCATCTGAAAACCTCCGAGGTCTGGCGGAAAAGAAACCAGGGGGGATTCCCGCTGGCACACTTGGCCTGCTCAGCGTTTTGTTTCTTCGTCTGGACTTGAACGCCACGGCAGGCATTTGACTTTTTGACCTGTTGCCCTTAAAATATGGAACCCTAAAGGACAGACCTGAACCTTTTACCTCCCTTGCTTGTGTATAAGCAGGAGAGATCGTAACCTGCCACCGCACTGATTAGGGGAGCACGTCATGTCGCTTAGTGAAGACGGCCGATTGATCTCTCAGATTCGCCAGGGGGACATCCTGGCCCTGGAAGTTCTGTACGAGAAATACAGGAACCAAGTGTATCGCACGGCCCTGGCCATCACTCGCGATCGGGAGGCTGCGGAGGACATCCTCCAGGATTGCTTTTTGAAAGTCTATACTTACATTGACAGGCTCGATGGCTCTCTCCCCTTGTCCCCTTGGCTGTATCGGGTGACCGTGAACCTGAGCTACAACTGGGCCAACAGAAGGCGCCGTTGGCTGCAGCCTCTGGAAGAGGTAATTGATTGCCTGGTAGCGGGCCCACGCACCTTGCCTGAGTCCGTCCTGGAGAGGGGAGAGTTGCAGCGCGTTATCCAGAAAGCCATTGCTTCTTTGAGCTTCGAGCACAGAGTGGTGATTATGCTGTTTTACCTGGATGGTTTTAGCCTGAATGAGATAGCCTATATCCTGGATTGCCCGATGGGTACAGTGAAGTCTCGTCTACATTACGCTCGTCGGAGTCTGCGCCGCAAACTGGGAAGGGATAGGCGTCTGTCGCCGGAGGTAGCCTATGAGTTCTCATAGAATCCTGAAGATGGGGGGGCAACCCCTGGATGAGCTTGACGAGTTGATTCGCTGGGCTCTTCTGGACGAGGTGGCCGGCGAGGAGCCCTCGCCCCAGGTCTGGCAGAATATTCAGGCCAGGCTAATGGTGCGTTCCCAGGCTATGCCCAGCAAACCGGGAATGAGACGGCACTGGCGGCAGCTCGCTTCTACCCTGCGAGCTTGGGCTCTGGGCATTGCCGCCCCGCTGGAAGTGGGTTGGGACTCCAGGCTCAGTCCACGCGAACGCTCTTATCTCATCTGGAGAGAGAATCTCTTGCTATCAATGACTATGGCATCGGTGACAATCTGCTGAGGCAAAGGGGTATCTGCAGGAGGATGAGTGCCTAGAAAGAGATGGATCTGGATACCCATAACCATAGCAGTCGCAGCCTGCTTGCTGGTGGTCTGCGGCGGCGGTTTTCTCTTTTTATGGTATCAGCAGGGTGAAGGACTCACAGGCGGTGGAACATTGTGGGGGGAGCTACAAGCTCAACCCAACGCCACGCTTAACTTGACGGGAGACGCCCCCCCCACCCTGGATCCCGCCCTCACCCAGGATTCCACCTCAGCATCATACGTAGTAGAAATCTTCAGTGGCCTGGTAACCCTGAACCAGGACTTGGAGGTAGTGCCCGACATCGCCGAGAGCTGGGAATTGAGCGATGACGGCACGACCTATACCTTCCACCTTCGCGATGACGTCAGGTTCCACGACGGCAAGCCAGTCACAGCCCAGGATTTCAAGTACGCTATCCAACGGGCCTGCGATCCGGCTACCGGATCGGTAATAGCCGATGCCTACTTAGGTGACATCGTCGGAGCCCAGGCCAGGCTGCGCGGCGAGGCCGACGATGTCTCAGGTGTGCTGGTTGTTGACGATCACACCCTGCAGATCACCATTGATTCTCCCAAGGCCTACTTCCTCTCCAAGCTGACCTACCCTACCGCCTTTGTCGTGGATCGAGACAACGTGGAAGGTCCTGTTCAGCCCTGGACAGACCAGCCCAACGGCACCGGCCCCTTCCGCCTGGCCGAGTACCAGTTGGACTTCAGGATCGTGCTGGAGCGGAACGAGGCATACTATGGCGCCCCCAAGCCCGCCCTGGAGCAGGTGAACTTCTTGTTGGCCGTCGGCTCGCCGATGACTATGTACGAGACCGGCGAACTGGATGCGGTGAGCGTCTACCTGGCCGACATTGAGCGAGTCTCTGATCCATCCAACCCGCTGAGCAAAGAGCTCTCGATCACCCCCGTTCTGAGCCTCTTCTACATTGGGTTCAATGTCCAAAAACCCCCTTTCGATGACCAGAAAGTGCGTCTGGCCTTTAACTACGCGATTGACAAAGACAAATACGTGGAAGTGGTATTGAAGGAGATGCAAGTCCAGGCGAAGGGCATCCTCCCTCCCGGTATGCCAGGATACAACGAGAATCTAAAAGGCTATCCCTACGATCCGGAAAAGGCCCGCCAACTCATTGCCGAATCCCAATACGG
Organism: uncultured Anaerolineae bacterium; assembly: GCA_964625745.1. Taxonomy (GTDB): domain Bacteria; phylum Chloroflexota; class Anaerolineae; order VGOG01; family VGOG01; genus CAZVCJ01. The sequence goes on from CAZVCJ010000155.1 coordinate 6,254, forward strand.
CGATGCCAGCAAGCTGCCGCAGATAACTCTCAGCATCTACGGCGGAGGCGGAGTAGCAGACAAGCAGGTGAAAGCCATCGTAGACATGTACAAGCAAAACCTGGGGGTAGACATCGCCGTCCAGCAAACCGATTGGGCGACCTACCTCTGGGATTTGAGGGCTCATCGTTACCAGATGTTCGGCCTGACCGCGGGCTGGATAGCCGATTATCCTGACCCTCAGGACTTTCTGGACATCCTGTTTCACAGCGAGAGCAGCAACAATGACACAGAGTACTCCAACCCCGAAGTTGACAGGCTCCTGGAGGAGGCTCGGGGAGAGCAGGATTTTGAAAGGCGCGTGGAGCTCTATCAACAGGCCGAAGGGATAATCCTGGGTGACGCCCCGATAGTACCGCTGACCCACGATGCAGATTACTGGCTGACTAAACCCTACGTAGAGGGAATGATCTATCCCCCGGTCATCATCCCTAAACTGAAGTACGTCTCAATCAGCAAATAAAAAAGCCGAAACTATTCACCTGCTCCCGTCGGATCTGGCGATCCGACGGCTGAACAAGCTGAATTCGGCTGATTTCGGCCTGTCTGGCCTGGATTTGGCAATCCAGGCCGAGCAAGGTGGACAGTTACGAAAAGCCGAAGCGTGCCGCAAGTTAACTTAACTACATTGGCTGTCTAGCCATCGCAAGACGTATATAGCTATAAACTAGAGAAGGAGGAATAGAAATGGCGCTGTTAGAAGTAAAGGGCCTGAAGACCCGCTTTTTCACCGAAGACGGAGTGGTTCACGCCGTCAATGGTATCTCCTACGATCTCGAGGAGGGGGATGCGCTGGGGATCGTGGGCGAATCGGGGTGCGGTAAAAGCGTGAGCGTCCTTTCTATCATGCGCCTCATCCCCGAGCCCCCAGGCAAGATCGTTGGAGGTGAGGTGCTGTTCGAAGGGCGAGACATAATGGAGATGGACCCGGAAGAAGTGCGCAAGGTGAGAGGGAACAGGATCGCCATGGTGTTCCAGGACCCCATGACTTCCCTCAACCCCGTTCTGACCATTGGGCGGCAGATTGACGAGGCCCTGGAGCTGCACATGGGCATGGACAAACATCAATCCCGCCAGCGCACCGTCGAGCTTCTGGAGATGGTGGGCATCCCCCAGGCAGCAAACCGCCACGATGATTATCCCCATCAATTCTCCGGTGGAATGCGTCAGAGGGTGATGATCGCCATGGCCCTCTCCTGCAACCCCCGCATCCTCATCGCCGACGAGCCCACCACTGCCCTGGACGTCACCATCCAGGCTCAGATCATTGAGCTCGTGAAGAGGCTCAAGGACGACATAGGCATGGCCGTCGTTTGGATCACCCACGACCTGGGGGTGGTCGCTGGATTGGCCGAAAAGCTCATCGTCATGTACGCCGGCTACATCGTGGAGCGAGCCGGTGTCAAGGATGTCTACGGCGACCCACGGCACCCCTACACCATCGGCCTGCTGGGGTCGCTGCCGCGCCTGGACGAGGTTCGCGAGAGGTTGTACTCCATGAGGGGGCTACCACCCGACCTGATTGATCTGCAGCCCGGCTGCCCCTTCGCGCCCCGCTGCGACTATGTCATTGATCGCTGCTGGGAGGAGACGCCGCCCTTGGAGCCTGTCACCATCGGCCACGAAATAGCCTGCTGGGTAGATGTTCGAAGTTCGCAACCCAACAAGCCCGCAAATTAGGAGGAAATAATGACAGTTGAAAACGAAATTTTGGTCAGAGTGGAGAATCTAAAGAAGTATTTCCCCATCACACGGGGCGTGTTTCAAAAGCACGTGGGTGACATTAAAGCCGTGGACGGCGTCAGCTTTTTCGTCCGACGGAGCGAGACCCTGGGCCTGGTCGGGGAGAGCGGCTGCGGCAAGACAACCACAGGCCGCACCCTCCTGCAACTCTACCGGCCTACCGCTGGGCATGCCTATTTCGAGGGGCAGGATCTCAGCACGATGAAGGGAGAGGAGCTCAGGCGCATACGCCGCAGGATGCAGATGATCTTCCAGGATCCCTACGCTTCTCTTAACCCCCGCATGACCATCGGCAGCATCGTCGGCGAGCCTCTGGAGGTGCACAACATCGCCAAAGGCAAAGAGAAAAGGGAGAGGGTCCAAGAGCTACTTCGTTTGGTGGGTCTAAACCCCTATTTCATCAATCGCTATCCCCACGAGTTCTCCGGCGGACAGCGGCAACGCATAGGTGTGGCTCGGGCCCTGGCTCTGAATCCCGATTTCATAGTTTGTGACGAGCCAGTCTCGTCCGTAGACGTCTCCATCCAGGCCCAGATCGTCAACCTCCTGGAAGACCTGCAGGAACAGTTCGGTATGGCCTATCTCTTCATTGCTCACGACCTGAGCATGGTGCGCCATATCAGCAGCCGGGTGGCGGTGATGTACCTGGGAAAGATCGTGGAGCTCACTGGTCGCCATGAGCTCTACCACAACCCCCTCCATCCTTATACCCAGGCTCTGCTCTCGGCCGTGCCCATTCCCGACCCTGTGGTGGAGGAAAGACGGCAGCGCATCATCCTGGAGGGCGACGTACCCAGTCCGGCCAACCCGCCCGATGGATGCAACTTCAGCACTCGCTGCCCGGTGGTGATGGATATCTGCAAAAAAGAAGATCCGGAGTTCAAGGAAATGGGCAACGAGCACTGGGCGGCTTGTCACCGAGTGGGGTGAAGGGGGCCGCCAGGGGCTCCGCTCCGCTCAAGCCCCTGGCTCAATCTACGAAGCCCCCGCCGGGGCTGGATTTGACAGGCCGATAGGCCTTTGTATACTGAGCCCGACGGCGCCTGTCCTGAGCAGGGTCGAAGGATCAGCCCCGGACGGGACGGCACTTGACTTTTCTCGCTTTTGCTGATAAAATACGGACGATGTCTCAAGAGTGAACCTTTTACCCACTTGATGGGTATAATAGGCGGGATAGGTTCTTGAGTTGTTGGTCTTTGGCAACATAGAGCAACACTAAACCGTTTCTTGGAGAGAAAGGTTCTCTCCAGTTTTAGCAGGCATCAGGAAAGGGGGTGATGAAACGGGACCAGCAAGATAAGGGCGGAGAGATATTCCGCC
>CAZVCJ010000156.1:0-9298 GCA_964625745.1 uncultured Anaerolineae bacterium
CAATCATCAGGATAACAGCCTGCAACACGGCCAGATTCGCCTTCTCCTGATCCTTGGCCCCAATGTAGCGGGCGACCACTGCGCCACTGCCCCCACTCAGCGCCATCAACACGCTGATCATCGTAATGCGCACCGACATCGCCAGTCCTGCGGCGGCCTGCGCCCCAGAGCCGAGCTTGCCCAACCAGACCGCGTCGTAGAGGCTCGGCAGCATGAACAGGAATTGGCTCAGGGTGATGGGCCATGCCAGGTGCCAGATGTTGCGCACCAGGCTTCCCCGTGTAATGTCGTGCCGACTGGCGGGTCTTGTTTGGGGCCGCATCAGTGCTTTTAGCATCAATCTCACCGTAGACATATACTCAAAACCCAGACAGTGTTCGCTCCTTGACTTGATGGGAATGGTCAGCATGGCCCCACATTGGATTTCGGCTCCTTTGGCAAAAAAAGCCACCTGCATGTCTGACGCAGGTGGTCTTTCATGAGGAGCCGACCCCAGGTTCAGGGGCTGTAGTTCTTTATCACCACAGGCAGGTAGATGCCCCGCCATCTTTCGTCCGCCCCGATGTCCGGGGCCGCGCCAATCACTCTGGGATCGCCCTCAAAGTCTGTTGCAGGAAGGCCAGGCGGGTCAGGCACAGTCACCGTACCAGCATCAATCAATGGCGAAACCGATCGCAAGTGGAAGTCATCGGTCGCCGAGTTCAAAAAGAGGGGGGCGGTGTTCAGGTTGTTTGCCTGATTGAACGTGCCTTTCAGATGAAGTAGATCGCCGAGATCGCTATGGTAAACGTCAACTTTTGACTGGTTTCCCCCGATGCTAACAGAGAGGTCTGCCCCACGGTCAGCGGTGTTTCCATAAAGGATGGTGTTAACCATCTCAAGGATGACGGTGGTGCCTGGAGCATTGTCATCAGATACGACTACTCCGCCACCGCCTAGATAGGCGTTGTTTGATGTATTCCCCGTTATGGTGCTGTTTACTATCACGGCCCTGGTCCAACTGTTCTCCTCGGCCCATACTGCCACGCCACCGGCCTCCCGGTCTGACTCGTTGGAGTATATCATGGAGTTGATGACATAGACCTCAACGTCGCCAGGTTCTGTGCCTGCATCAGATCCCGCCCATATTCCACCTCCAGCATCAGCGGTATAGCTTCCCCTCACCATCACATTCGTAAGTCTGGCGGCCAGCAAGTAACTGTATGAAATCAGGCAGATCCCGCCTCCGTGACCCTGTGGGCAATGACAGTCCTGAACCACCACATCCTCAAGGCCGAAGTCAATCTGACCATCAATAGGTTCAACCCTGATGCACCCTCCCCAGCTATGATTACCATTCTGAAAGGTGATGTTTTCAACAGTGACATCAGAAGGTCCGCCATAAACGTGCAGCGCCCTGTCGGCGGCACTGCCATCAATCACCGTGAGGGCAGGGTCATTTACCTGAGTGCTGAAATCAGCACTCCAGCCCCCGGATATGGTTATGGTTTTGGGGTTGCCGATAATCAGATTCTCATGATAGGTGCCCTGCGCCACCCTTATCCTGTCCCCAGGGCCTGCGGCGCCAATCGCTGACTGAATAGTGGTATGGGTACAGGTGGGGCAGACATCAAGATCAGTTGCCACAGCCGCTCTCCCCAACACCAATGGACTCATTAGACATACCATGAACACGAGAGATAACAGCCTCCTCAACATTTCGCCTACCTCCTTTTGGCAGAGATTTTTGTGTGCCTCATTTGTTCCTGCTATTATATCATCTGATAGGTGAAATCGCAACTAAAAAAGGCCACCTCGCGATTGACGCAGGTGGCCTTTTGTACTCTTTACTTACTTCTCCACCTTGTCCAAGTCTTGCTCGATGTCCCGAGTGAAATCCAAGGTCAAATAATCAAGGCTGATCGGCAAGGAGAGTTCTAGCGTGCTGAGAATCTGGACGCCCACACGGGCTTTTCGGGGAACACATTCGAGCAGATGACCGCCCTGTCGCAAGTCTGCCGAGAGAAAGTGCAGATGCAGCCCAGGCACATTCAGGGATGACATGAAAGAAGGGGTGAAAAAGCCGGCCAGAATGCCTTCTACATCATAGAAGTCGAAGGTGGACTGTTCTTTGGCAATTTCGACCAAGGGGCGATAACTGTCCTGTTTCGGCACTGATCGGGCTTTGACGTGAGCAAATACGCCCTCGATCCGAATGGCATAGAACAGGTTAGGAGAGGGCAGAAGACCGTACAGCCATTCCAGAAAGGCATCGTAACTCATTTCACCATCAATCTCGTCATGGCTCAGAGGCTCGTAGAAGGTGACACAGGCGAACGGGGTGAGAGCACTATCGTCAATCACTGTGACGCGCCCATCGGAAGCGATCTGGTAGATATGCCCGTCGAGCATGACCATCTCCCCGTCCAGATCGTTGAATGTACCCAGGCCGAAATCGCCGTGCTTCTTGATTTCTGCCAGGGGTATGTTCTCTTTGTAGATCCCCTCAACAAGGGCATTTACCGGCGCGCCGAGGTAGATACGGCTTCTATTCGGTGAAGGCTTTTCCTTTGGATTCATACTTCCTCCTCCCCCCGAAACGCCCTATCCAGCACCGACGGCAGCAGCGCGTCCAACTCCGCCTGGGTGGCGTCCTGCAAGGCGGTGAGTTCGTCCACCTGAGCTTGCAGGCCGTCCAGGTAGGCGACGATGCGGCGTTGTTCGATGAGGGGAGGGCAAGGCAACGGCATCCCCAAAAAGTCCTTCATCCTTAGATTGCGCAAACCAGATGTCGTCCGGTTCATCTCTATGATGACGGCTCTTTGCTTTGGAGACCGGATGACGTACCAGAGAAAGCGTGGGAGAACAGTTTCTCGGCTAGGGCGCAAGAGGTGGACAAAATTAGAGTGGAAGTAGGTAGTTCCGTCATGAGGGTCTTCAAAAACTGCGACCTCTCCAACCAACCGCTCACTACCACTTGACTTTATAGCCAAAAGATCACCATCTTGTAATGCTTCGTCCTCGGAAATCCACAGTGATCTACGAGCCGCCCCTTGTGGGCGAATGACACCACGATCAAATTCAGTAGAACGGATGACTGGCATATCATGTCCTGGAATCGGGTCGTCACCCCATTTGCCTGGTTTGTGAAGGACAAGAAGTTCCTGCAATGGCACCATAGGTGCTCTGCAAGTGCTAAGGCACGCATCAACTGCAGACCCCAAAAGCGCCTTGGTCTCCTCTTGCGCCTTGACGCTTAACTCCTGCGCCTCTCTGATGAGTGCCGCCAGTTCCTCAATGCGTGCTACGATGGGCCGCTGTTCATCGAGGGAGGGCGGGAGCTCTATACTCAGAGCTGAGCTATCTCCTTCTTCGAGAGCGTTCAGGTACGCTACTATTGCCTTTTGAGTATGTAGCTCGGGGACCGGAACAGTCTGTTTCAAAAAACCCTTCGTTTTGAGATTCCGGAGCCCCACCGTGGTTTGCTGGGCCTCGTAGCGCCACATCAGCGCTTGAGGAGATCGCAGGAACCAAGCAAGGAACTCTGGCAGCACTATATTCTGGTCTGGTCGAAGCCTTAGTGTAAAGTTAGAGAACAGATAGGTCCTACTGTCTCCAGGATGGACAAACAGCGCAGTCTTTCCCACAAGATCACTGCTGCCACTCGACTTAATAACGAGTATATCCCCGGTTTCCAGTGCACACGCTTCTGCATGGGCGGGCGGGACATCACGCCAGGCTGCGTCTACAACATCAACGTACGAACCGCGCATATTGGTGCTGCGGAGGACCGGGTAGCCGACCTCTGGGTCACCTTCCTCTCCCCAAGTGCCGCCTCTACTTGAAACGAGCACGTTCTTTAGGTAATACCGCTTGGCAGTATCACTTAGTTCGCAGAATAACAGTCCAGAAGCCACCACTAAGTTTGGTTTCTCACGCTTGACCAAGTCATTAGCAGCAACTGTCAATAAATCGCTCATTGACCAGCCTCCCCCAACACTTGCTTAATCCTAGCTGTAATCTCAGTGATCCGCTGCTCCTTGGACAGGATGGCCTCAATCAGTTCCTTTGGCGGTCGGTACACCAATACTTCCTGGCTGCTGGGATTCTTGATATCCAGGTTGTAGTCGTTCTCAATCACCTGTTCCACGGCCACGAGCCAGGAATGCTCGGTCACCGGGCGTTCGCCCCACAGGGTGCGGCATTCGTCGAAACCGGCGTCCTTCAGAGGTTTTGTCTTGGTGTATCGCCTATGTCCCTCGGGCAAGGGCAATTCGTAGTACCAGATTTCCTTCGTGGGACCATCGCGCTGAAAGAAAAGAAGGTTGGTCGTAATATCTGTGTAGGGGGCAAAGACGCCGTTGGGCAAGCGGACGATGGTGTGCAGGTTGAAGTTCTCCAGCAAGTCCTGCTTGATGCGAGCGGCTACGCCGGTGGCAAAAAGCGGGCCGTTGGGCAACACCATCGCGCAGCGGCCGCCTGGCTTGTCTCCCTTGGACCTTCTCAGGCTGCGCATGATGAATTGGAGGAAGAGCAGCGCGGTCTCAGAGGTGCGGGTACCCTCAGGAAAGTTGGCCTGGACGCCAGCCTCCTCCTCGCCGCCGAAGGGCGGGTTGGTGACGATGACGTCGTAACGCTGGCGGTCGGTGATCTCGTGCAGAGGGCGAGCCAGGGTGTTATCACGCACCAGGTTGGGATACTCGATGCCGTGCAGCAGCAAGTTCATCATCCCCAACAGGTAGGGCATGGGCTTCTTCTCGGTGCCGTACAGCGTCTGGGTCTGGAGTTCCTCTCGGTCCTCGATAGTCCGCTGCTGCTTCCTCATGTACTCGTAGGCTTCCACCAGGAAGCCGCAGGTGCCGGCAGCGGGGTCGTAGACCGTCTGGCCAATCCGGGGAGCCATCCGCTCGACCATGAAGCGCACCACGGGCCGGGGGGTGTAGAACTCGCCGTTGGTGCCAGCCGCGTCGCGCATCTCGCGCAGCATGCTCTCGTACAGGTGCGACAGGGTGTGGATGTCGTCGCTGACATTGAAGTTGACGCGATTGACCAGGTTGACCACATCGCGCAGCAGGTAGCCGCTGAGCATGCGGTTGTAGGTCTCGCGGAAGATGGCGGCGATGACGTCGCGCTGGTCGCCCTCTTCGGTGCCCACCAATCCGCGCAAGTACCCAAAGAGCTCGCTGTTCACGAAATCCAGCAACTCGTCGCCGGTGCGGCCCCGATCCTCGTCGGCGGCCCAGTCCCGCCAGCGGTAGGGGGCCTCAATCACGTCGCGGTACCTGCCCCCCAACAGCATGCGGCGCTGCTCCAGATCGTCGAAGCATTTCAGGAACAGGATCCACGACAGTTGCGGGATGCGGTCCACGTCGGTGCTGAGGCCAGCGTCCTTGCGCATGATGTCGCGAGCCGTTTTGATGGCGGATGAAAGTTCGGATTTTCTCATAGTGCAGGTAGGCTCCTTGTGTCTACAGTTTTAGCTTTTGCACGCGGGGCTTGAAGACTCCGTGAAACGCTGCAACGAGTTCAACTGCCCAGGTCTGTAGCGTCTCCAGGCGGGCTGGGTCATCGTTGATGCTCCCGTCAGTGCCGCAATAGATCCGTGAGGCTTGCCTATCATCCAGACGCTCCCAGACGACAGGCTTGTCAATCCCGGATTCAATTGCCTCACGATCTTTATGCAACGCATCAAAGGCCGCTTTGTTCTTGGTTCTGTCACCTGTGTCGATATACAGTTCCACACGAAACACGTTGCCCTGAGCAAAGGTCGTGGAAATGGAGAATCCGGAACGGCCAACCGGATATGTGAACCAGTTCTGGGGATAGGCTTTCGTGGCCCTGGTCAAGTTGGAATGCTGGGCCTTGACCCTGTCCAGCAACTCGCCGAAAAAGACTTCATACTCTTGCTGTCGCGATGAGACCAGAGGTCGGCTGATAGACTTACGCCATTCGTTGGGCTGGACCACCAGCCTGAAGTGAGGTGCCGGGAGCGAATCATCAACCTGGAGCAACTCCAACTCGATGCCAAAGAACGAGACGGTCTCGTCGGTGATCTCGTTTAGCCAGTCGAGAGTTTGGCGGTGCTCATCCCTGAACTTCGGCGAAATCCAGATGATGACGCCAGCCTCCTTTCCAGCAGCGTAAGCCATCAACTGGCCCATGTGGCTGTGATCCGTCTGCTCCAGTTGGTTCTCGATGATGACCCAGCGACCGGTACTCAAGTCCTTGGCATACAAATCTACAGCATAACCGCCCACCAGCGATTCTGTTTCAACCAGGTCCAGGTCCAGGTCCAGACCAAGCGTCTCAGCCAAGATATCGGTGTTGCCCTCCAGCCAGAGTGTGAAGTCGCGGGCCTCGTGTTGCCAGACTGAACGTGGGTCGACCCTTTTCAATTTGCCAAGCTTCTCCATGTCGCCTCCTTACGCAGCATAGATAAGATTCTGTAACTGGCGGGTGGCATCCTTCAGCCTGTCCACCCCTCCGAAGAGTCCAGCAATCTCGATCACCGTCCCCGGCACAGGCACGTCGGGGAGTTCCAGAATGTGCAAATCCGTCAATTGAGCCACGTCGTGGTCGGTGTACTTGTCCAGCAGATAGTCCAACACTGCGCGGGCCTGGGAGCCATATTGCTCCAAGAAATCTCTGTGCTCCTGACGCACTGTGTTGGCTCGCTCGCGGCGGGAACGCAGGGGAGCGTTGAAGGCCACGTGGATTAGCAAATCAAATGGGTCAGCGTCGGGCTGACCAGTCGCTTCGGCCAACTGCTCGAAGGAGATTCCCCGGCTTGCCAGCTCGGAGATCACTGCAGCGCGCCGATCGGGTTCGCGCCAGGCTGCCCGAATCGTCCCTGCATTGCCATAGAGAGTGCGCACTTGCTCACGGGTGTAGTCGTCGAACCGCCGCACGCGGAGTTGCTGTCCTTGAGGGTCTAGCTCTTGCACCAACTCGCGGATAACGCGCACCTGCACGCCATCCACGTAATACTTGCGTAGCTCTCCCTCACTGTCGTCACCGATGACCGGCCCAACTTTCTTCCCGGCCTGTTCCGCTGCCTCAACTGCTTCCCCTGATTCTATGCTGCTGGTGACCTTGCCCTGAGCGTTGATCGTCTCCTCGGCTATCAGCTCAGGGATGCCATCAAAAGCGGGATTGTAGAAGAGGCCCGTAGCTCCCACGTAGTCCAGGATGGTGAACCAGAACTTATCCTCATCTACGAACAAACGAGTGCCGCGACCGATGACCTGCTTGAACTCCACCATGGAGTTGATGGGCTTGAAGAGGACGATGTTGCGACAGGTGGGCACGTCCACGCCTGTAGACAGCAGCTTGGAAGTGGTGACAATAACGGGGAAATCCTGCTCAGGATCTCGGAACCGGTCCAGGTGACTCCGGCCAACTTTGCCCTCGTCCGAAACGACGCGAGCCACGTAGTCGGGATGTTTGTGGGCGATGTCGGTATTGAGATTGTTGAGCGCTTTGCGCATATCGTCGGCGTGTTCCTGATCTACGCAGAAGACAATGGTTTTATCATGGCGATTCGTCTTGATCAGGTAGTCGGTCAGGTGCCGGGCCACGGCCTCCGTGCGGCCCAGCAAAGACACCACGCGCTCGAAGTCCCTGGTCTCGTACAGACCATCTGGCACCTCCCGCCCGAAGCGGTCCAGCAAGCCGGGATCCGGCCTCCAGCCGATGGCATCCACATCGGTCGCGATGCGGCGCACTCGGTAAGGGGCCAGGAAGCCATCTTCGATACCCTGGGCCAGGCTGTAGATGTAGATGGGATCACCGAAGTAGCGGTAAGTGTCCACATTGTCATCGCGCAAGGGGGTGGCAGTCATCCCGATTTGGGTAGCCGGGTGAAAGTATTCGAGGATCTGCCGCCAGTTGCTTTCGTCGCGGGCGCTGCCCCGGTGGCACTCGTCCACGATGATCAGATCGAAGAAGTCAGGCAGGTAGCGCCTGTAGAGCCCCGTCTGTCCCTCGCGGTCGGCAATGGTCTGATAGATGGCAAAGTAGACCTCACGACTCTTGACAGGGTGGGGATGGCGCCCTATTTTCCAGAGAGCATCCCCGAAGGGAGAGAAGTCGCGATCCTTGGCCTGGTCTATCAGGATGTTGCGGTCGGCCAGGTACAGGATTTTAGGTTTGCGGCGGGTCTTCCACAGCTTCCACACGATCTGCATGGCGACGAAGGTTTTGCCCGTCCCGGTGGCCATGGTGATCAAGATGCGTGGCTTGCCCTGGATGGCGGCCTGCACCGTACGGTTGATGGCGATTTCCTGATAGTAGCGAGGGCGTTTGACCGTGCCGTCGGGGTTGCGCAGTTCGCGGTTGAAGGGGAAGAGCAGATCATTGACATCGGCATCGTCGGCCAGGCCCTGGTCGCCGCGCAGGCGTTGCCAGAGGTCCTCAGGTGAGGGGAAGGTTGCCAATGAGGTCTGCCTGCCGGTGATGAAATCGTATTCCTCAATGCCCTGGCCGTTGGTCGCGAAGGCGAATTTGAGCCCCAGAATCTCAGCGTACTCCATTGCCTGCTGCATGCCGTCGCCTGGCTTCTTGTAGGCTGCCTTGGCTTCAACCACCGCGATGGGAAAGTCAGGACGGTAGCGGAGCAGATAGTCGGCTCGCCTACCAGGCTTACGGATATGGCCCTTGCCCATAGGCACGATCCGACCGTCTGTGAAATACTTCTGTTCGCTGATCTGGTCATTGGTCCAGGCAGCATCGTAGAGCTTGGGCAACACGTATTTTCGACAAGTATCGGCTTCGGTTATCACTTGGGCATTCCTTACCTGCGTTTTAGATGCCGGGATTACAAGGGACACGACTCTGTACTCGCGGTGTTGTTTGGCTGGCATACTATACCACATTTCACCTCGTTTGGCAACAGAAAACCACCGTGCGGTTGACGCAGGCGGTTTTCTGCCCAAGCTTCCCTTTTTTCGCCACTTCTGGTATCATAGAGTCAACTTTCCTTCGAGGAGCTGCAAACTTGACAAGAGTGCCACAGTTAAATTATCAGTGAGTTTTTTAAGGTTGTTCCTATTGACAGAGCCCGTGATTTGTGATATAATGAACATAAAGCAGATTTTCAATACGACATCGGTAAACAAATACGTCATAGGATATCCGCCTTCATCGTTGCCGACATCGCAGCAGTAGTTTTAGGTAGGGAGGTGGTGGTATGAGATATTAATGGCCGACTGTTTCCCAGCCATGGTTGGGAATGCTGTCGGCTTTTTGTTTATAGGATCTCAACAATTATAGCGGTTTTCATGTGGGTTTGATACAGTAACCGCAGTACGTAAACCAGCCC
>CAZVCJ010000157.1:0-9290 GCA_964625745.1 uncultured Anaerolineae bacterium
TGGCCATGTGCGGCGCCCGTCCCTTGTACCTGTCCCTGGGCCTCATCCTGGAAGAGGGCTTCCCCATGGAGGACCTGTGGCGGGTGGTGCGCTCCATCCAGAAGGCGGCGCAGGGGGCAGGGGTGGAGGTGGCGACTGGCGATACGAAGGTGGTGGATCGGGGAAAAGGGGACGGCGTGTTCATCAACACCACGGGGCTGGGCCTTGTCCCGCCTGGTATCCACATCTCCCCCCAGCGGGCCAGGCCCGGCGATGTGGTGCTGCTCAGCGGGGCTATCGCCGTCCACGGCATTGCCATCCTCTCGGTGCGGGAGGGGCTGGAGTTCGAGACGACTCTGGAGAGCGATACCGCTGCCCTGAACGGGCTGGTGGAGGCATTGCTTGGGGCTGTCGGGCCGGAGGTGCACGTGCTGCGGGATCCCACCCGGGGCGGAGTGGCCAGCGCGCTCAATGAGATCGCCTCCAGTGCGGGCGTGGGGATCGCGCTGGAGGAAGCCAGCATCCCTATCTGGGACGAGGTGAGAGGCGCGTGTGGGATATTGGGGCTGGACCCTCTTTACGTGGCCAACGAGGGGAAATGTCTGGCCATCGTGGCTCCGAAGGCAGCGGAGGCAGTCCTGGAGGCGATGCGCTCCCATCCTCTGGGCAGGGAGGCGGCCATCATCGGGCGGGTGGTGGAAGAGCATCCCGGCACTGTGATTCTGCGCAGCCGGGTGGGGGGCAAGCGAGTGGTGGACATGCTCAGCGGCGAGCAACTGCCCCGCATTTGCTGACGACGAAGGGAGAATGAAATTGTGAATCTTTCAGAAATGCAAGTCTTTGCCGTTGCTGCTGAGACAGAGAACTTCTCCAAGGCGGCCCGTCGGCTCCATCTCAGCCAACCAGCGGTCAGCCAGCAGATCCGCTCATTGGAGGGCTGTCTGGGCACTGAGTTGTTCTTGCGATCCGGCCGTGGGGCCACACTAAGCGATGCGGGAAAGATCCTGTTGCCTATGGCGCGCGAACTGCTTGACCTGTCCCGGCGCATCGAAGAGACGATGCGCTCGCTGGAGGGGCGGGTCGTGGGCCATCTGGCTATCGGCTGCACTACTACTGCTGGCAAGTATATGCTTCCCCTCGTGGCGGCCGCCTTTAGCCAGCATCACCCGAACGTCCAGGTGACCATTGAGATGTGCAACTGCGCCTCGATAGTAGACCCACTGCTGGCTCAGGAGGTTGACCTGGGCATCTCCAGCACGAAGATCTTGCATCAGGACATGGAGTGCCAGCCGTTTTTCACCGACCACGTGGTTTTGGTCGTCCCCGCTGACCACCCATTCGCCCACCGCTCGTCTGTCCCGCCCGTGGAGTTACTGGGTCAGCCGTTCATCCTGCGGGAGGCAGGCTCCAGCACCTGCCGGATGGTGCAGGAGGGGTTAGCGGGACAGGGCCTCAGTCTGGATCAACTGCAGGTGGTGATGGTGGTGGGCAATGCAGAAGCGATCGAGATGGCTGTGGAGCACGGGTTAGGCATGGCCTTCATATCCCGCCTGGCGGCCAGGCATGGGATCGAGTTGGGACGCCTCGTGGAGGTCCCGGTCGAAGGGCTACGCCTGGAATGCCCGCTGTACGTAGTGCGCAACTCCCGCTGCGCGAAGACGCCAGCCCAGACCCGGTTTTGGGATTTCGTCAGGGAGCATCGGGAGAGGATCGCGCAGAAGTTGGCTGCGTGATTTCTTGTGGAGAGGCTGCGGATGTTCCTGAACCCACTAGATCCAATTTTGCTCAGCCAGGATCGCCAGATCCAGGCCGAAGACGGGGATTTGACAATCCCGTTAGAGCAGTTTTGGATCCACTGAGACCGGACTTTGACACTTGACACATTCCGGCAATGTGGTATAATAAGCCCTTGTGGACCCCAATAACTAAGGCTTATAAGAGCCGACCCGTGAACCGCTCAAGAGGGCAGCTTTGCCCTGTTCGACGGCTGAGAAGGCTGTCGGACAGCCGGGCTTTTGGGACAGGCTCCAAGCCGGCTTGGCCGGTGTAGTGGAGAGAGGAGGTGCCTTTGGACGTTAGATCTACTATGTTCCCTGCGTACTGATAGGCAGTAAGACCATCAAAGTTAGAAAGGAGGGACGCTGAGATTATGGAACTCAGCCGAAGAGAATTTTTGAAACTCACCGGGGTCACCGCTGGTGGACTGATGCTGCCCTATGGCCTCTCCACAGCCGCGCTGGCGGCTGGCTTTCCACTGCACAAGCCCATCGGTGAGACGCCCACTGTATGCTGCTTCTGTGCGGTGGGCTGCGGCGCTATCGTTGCCGCCGAAGGCGGCCGGGTGCTCAACCTCGAAGGCGACCCCGACCATCCCATCAACCAGGGCTCCCTGTGCAGCAAGGGCCTGGGAATGGCCCAGCTCAACACCGTGGACGGCGCGGTCAACCGCAATCGTTTGCAGAAGGTCAAGTACCGCGCGCCCGGCTCCGCCAGGTGGGAAGAGAAATCCTGGGACTGGGCCCTGGACGAGATCGCCAGGCGCATCAAAGCCACCCGCGACCAGTACTTCATTGAGAGGGACGGCGAAGGTCGTACCGTGAACCGGCTGGAGGCCATCGCTTCGCTGGGCGGCGCCGCGCTGGACAACGAGGAATGTTCGCTCATCGTCAAAGCCATGCGAGCGCTGGGCCTGGTGTACATCGAGCACCAGGCGCGTATATGACACTCCGCTACTGTTGCGGCTCTGGCAGAGTCGTTCGGTAGGGGAGCGATGACTAATCACTGGAATGACTTGCAGAACAGTGATTGCATCTTCATCATCGGCAGCAACGCTGCCGAGAACCATCCCGTTTCTTTTAAGTGGATCACCAAAGCCATCGAGGAGAACGGGGCCACGTTGATTAACGTAGATCCTCGCTTCACCCGCTCGTCGTCCAAGGCCGACATCTACGCCCGGCTTCGCTCTGGCACCGACATCGCTTTCATCGGGGGGATGATCAGGTGGGTGCTCAATGACATGGAAGCCCATCCCCAAAACTACAACATGACCTACGTCACCGAGTACACCAACGCCGCCTTCTTGATTGACCCTGAGTTCAAGATGGCTGCTGAGCTGGACGGCAAGTTCTCCGGCTTCGTGCCCGGCGACGATCCCAACTACGGCAAGTATGACAAATCCACCTGGAGATGGCAGACGGATGCCAGCGGCATCCCGCTCAAGGATAAGACGCTGCAGGATCCCAACTGTGTCTTCCAACTGCTCAAGAAGCAGTTCGCGCGTTACGATCCGGACACGGTGTGTGCTACCACCGGGACGGACAAAGAGACCTTCCTGAAGATATGCGAGACCTACGCTCATCTGACCGGGCCGGTGGGCAAAAGTGGCACCATCATGTATGCCATGGGCACCACCCAGCACACCGTCGGCACGCAGAACATCCGCTCCTACGCCATCTTGCAGCTCTTGCTGGGCAACATCGGGGTGGCGGGCGGCGGCATCAACGCGCTGCGCGGTGAGTCTAACGTGCAGGGCTCCACCGACCACTGCCTGTTGTGGCACATCCTGCCTGGCTATCTCAAGCCGCCGGTCGCTACGGAGACAACTCTCCAGGATCACCTGGATGGGCAGGTGGCGGCTTTCGCCACCTCCGACCCCAAGAGTGCTTCCTGGTGGCTAAACTACCCCAAGTACTTCGTCAGCCTGCTCAAGAGCTGGTATGGCGATGACGCTACCGCCGACAACGATTTCGGGTACGAGTGGCTGCCCAAGCTCAACCCCGGCGCCAACTACTCCCACATCGCCCTCTTTGAGGCCATGGCCGCCGACGTCATCAAGGGGCTGTTTTGCTGGGGTCAGAACCCGGCTGTGGGCGGCCCCAACTCTTTCGCCGAGCGGCGGGCGCTGCAGAAACTGGATTGGCTGGTGAGCGCGGACTTGTGGGAGACGGAGACCTGTGCCTTCTGGCAGGAGCCCGGCGTAGACCCGGCCAGCATCCAGACCGAGGTGTTCCTGCTGCCCGCGGCCTGCTCCTACGAGAAAGAGGGCACTATCAGCAACAGCGGTCGCTGGAGCCAGTGGCGCTGGAAGGCGGTGGATCCGCCCGGCGAGGCTATGCCGGACCTGGAGATCATCGTCGAGCTGATGCTCAAGGTGATCGAGCTGTACGAGATCGAGGGCGGCCCGGCGGCCGACGCGGTCACCAAGCTGCGCTGGAAGGGCTGGTACAATAGCCCGAAGGGCAGGTATGGTGCTGCCGGCTTGACCGATCTGGTCTCCCGTGAGATTAACGGCTTCGCCGAGACCGACATCCTCAACGACGATGGCTCGGTCAAGTATCGCAAGGGGGACCTGATGGGCACTTTCGGCCATCTGCTGGCCGACGGCGCCACCTCGTCCTCCAACTGGCTCTATACCCAGTCCTACAACGAGAATGACGGCAACCGCCAGAAGTGGCGCGACAACACTGACTACCATCCCGCCGGCATCGGCCTGTATTCCAAGTGGTCCTGGTGCTGGCCGGTCAACCGGCGCATCATCTACAACCGCGCCTCGGTGGACCTGGACGGCAACCCGTGGGATGTGGAGGACTTCGTGATCCGCTGGACGGGTGAGAGTTGGGAGGGCGACGTGCCAGACGGCGGATGGCCGCCGATGAACCTGGAAGGCACGCGCTACCCCTTCATCATGAAGCCACAAGGGTTTGCTCGCATCTTCGGACCGGGCGTGGTCGAGGGGCCGTTCCCGGAGCACTACGAGCCGCTGGAGAGCCCTGTGCACAATCTTCTCTCCGGCACGGAGCACAACCCGGCCATCAAGGTCTGGCGGCCGGATGAGATCGCATCGCCCGACGAGTATCCCATCGTGGCTACCACCTACCGCGTCACCGAGCACTGGCAGGCAGGCCAGATGACGCGCAACCTGCCCTGGCTGGTGGAGCTGATGCCGCAGATGTTCGTCGAGATGAGCGAGGAACTGGCAGGCGAGCTGGGGATCGGGAACGCGGAACTGGTCACTGTCGAGTCGCTGCGCGGCAAGATCCAGGCCGTCGCTATCGTCACCAAGCGGTTCAAGCCCTTCCAGTTGAACGGCAAGACCGTGCATCAGATCGGCTTGCCGTGGCACTGGGGCTTCCAGGGTATGTGCGTTGGTGATAGCGCCAACGATCTTAGCCCATACGTCGGCGATGCCAACACCATGATCCCGGAGTACAAGGCGTTCCTGGTGCGGGTGAAGAAGGGAGGGTTCTAAGATTATGACCAAGGCAATGCTGATAGACGTATCCAAATGTATCGCCTGCCGGGCCTGCCAGGTCGCATGTAAGGCCTGGAACGATCTGCCCGGCGAGGTAACCGTTTGCCTGGGTTGCTACGACAACCCTCACGACCTCTCGCCCGATACCTGGAACCGAATCGCCTTCTACGAGATCGAGCGTGAGGGCGGCCAGGTGGCCTGGCTCTTCCGGCCGGTGCGCTGCATGCACTGCGCCGACGCGCCGTGCGTGCGGGTCTGCCCCACCGGAGCACTTTACAAGGACCCGCTAGGCTTCACCGCCTACGATGAATCCAAGTGCAACGGCTGCGGCTACTGCACCCAGTTCTGCCCTTATGACATCCCCCGCCTGAAGGAAGCCGATCTTTGGGGTAAGGGCAAGGCCACCAAGTGTACCTTCTGCCAGGATCGCGCCATCAATGGGCTGATCCCAGCCTGCGCCCAGGCCTGCCCAACAGGCGCCATCAAATACGGCGATCGAAATGACTTGGTCGCCGAGGGCAGGGAGCGGGTGCAAACGCTGAAGGACAGAGGCCTAACGGAAGCCAATCTCTACGGCGAGAAACTGCTGGGCGGTCTGGGCATGATGTACGTCCTGACGTCCCCGCCCGATGTCTTTGGCCTGCCGGAGGATCCCTCAGGAGCGATGGCCGAAGTGTGGCAGCCCTGGATCCAGACCTTGGGAGGGATCGCTGTGGGCGCGACGGCTCTGGGGTTAGCGCTCAACTGGCTGGTGGCGCGTAAACAGATCAAAGTGGAGGAGGCGTAACGTGGCCAACAAGAAAGAAATCCTGATGTTCAGTACCGGACAACGCTTCGTGCACTGGTTGCACACAGCGGCGTTCATCGTGCTGATGCTCACCGGTGCCATGATCTATGTTCCCTGGTTTGGCAATTCGATTGCCGCGGGAGCAGGTGGGAACGCGATTCGCCTCATCCACCGCATCGGCGCCATCGCCTTCATGCTGGTGCCTGTTCTCTACCTGGCCCTCGATCCAAAGGGGCTGTTCGTTGCGATGAAGCGCGTCTTCACCTGGGGCAAGGACGACCTGGGCTGGCTGAAGGCGGCGCCAGCCTACTACTTCCTGGGCGACGAGGAGGCTATGCCACCACAGGACAAGTACAACACCGGTCAGAAGCTCTTCTATCTGACGGTGGTCATCTGCATGGTGGGCTTTATCGTAACCGGGCTGATCATGTGGCTTGGCAAGGGCGCGGTGCCGGTGGGGCTGTTCCGGTGGAGCGTGTTCCTGCACGACCTGTGCACCATCGCCTACGGCTCGTTCTTCCTGGTGCACTTCGTGTTGTCGGTGATGCACCCGCTGATGAAGGGCGCCATCAACGGCATGCTCTTCGGCTGGATGCCGGAGGAATACGTCAAGCACCACCACGCCAGGTACTACGAGGAACTCCAGACTTCGGCGAGCTCAGTCGAGCCGAGCAAGTCGTAGCACAGGTATCGGAAGCCGACTTTGAGCTGGTTCGGAGGGACGCGTGGCCTGTCCGTGTGTCCCTCCACTGCTTGCCGGTATTTCCAAATACGGCAGTGGAGACGGCCTGAGAGCGTCAACACTTTTCGCTGCGGGCGCATATCAAAGGGCGAGGGCTGTGCAGTCCTTGCCCTTTGTTGCGTTATGAGGTATAATTCAACTCAGCCACCCCTGGTCGCCCTGTTCCTTTGTTGAGGGCAGCGGTTGAGGGAACCAGTGACATAATCAGCAGGGAGGTTAGATAAGTGCCGACAATGTCAGAGGCGTTGACTGAGGTCGCACGACAGGAGCCCGACTTGGCTTCTTACTGCGAGTTCTACCGCAAGCTGTTTCAAATATCCGACCAAGCCAGGACTGAGATAGTAGAAACCCTGGAGCTGGCGGACGGAGATGCGTTACAGGCGCGATTGCTTCAGGGCCTGCCGTTGCTCTCCTTCGCTCAGTTACCCATCGAAGCCGAGCGTTTCGCCAGGTTGGCCCAGGCGATAGCCCAGGTGTTGACGGATTACGAGGTGGACGTGGGAGACCGGTCACTGCCTGCCGCTGCCGAGTGGGTCTCCCTGGCGCAACAGCGATTCGAGGAGGGACAGGCGGGCGGGGAGCAGAGTGGAGGGTCGGGTGAGGCGACACTGGCGCAGATGGTGGCGGACTTGGCGCTGAAGCCCTACCTGGAGTGGGCGGCCGAACAAGTGCTGCCCTACGTGGACCAGCCGCGTTGGAGGCGGGGCTATTGCCCGGTCTGCGGCGGCGCCCCCGACTTCGCGTTCTTGGACGAGGAAACAGGGGCCCGTCATCTGCTGTGCTCGCGCTGCAACAGCCAGTGGCTCTACCGCCGACTGGGTTGTCCATTCTGTGGAACCGCCGACCATACCAAACTGGTCTACTATCCCAGCGAGGATGGCGCCTACCGGCTTTACGTCTGCCAGGAGTGCCGACGCTACTTGAAGACCATTGACTTGCGCCAGGTGGGCCGCTCAGTCCTGCTGCCCGTGGAGCGGGTGACCACAGTGGCTATGGACGCAGCAGCCATGCAGGAGGGGTATCGGTGATGTGGGATGTGAGATTTAATTGAGCGGGAGGAGCGCATGAACAAGACAACTGTGTACATTTTTCTGACCATCGCGCTCATCGTTGGGCTGGTAGCTGGGTACGTCGGGGCGACGCTGCTTGGGCCTGCTGGGGCAGGCGAGGTCCGCAACGCCAAACTGAAAGCCGGCGATGAGGCCCCCGACTTCAAGCTGCGCGACCACACTGGGCGGTTTGTTGAGCTGAGCGACTATCGAGGAAAGAAGAACATTGTCATCTCCTTCTTGCCCGGCGCGTTCACGCCGATATGATCGCTCCAGTTGCCTGCCTACGAAGCGGATTTGGCGCGCTTCGAGGAGGTAGATACCCAGGTGCTGGGTATAACAGTGGACAGCGTAGACTCGAACGCGGCCTGGGTGGAGTCGCTGGAAGTAGAAAACATCCCCGTGCTGAGCGACTACTGGCCCCACGGGCAAGTAGCCCAGTCCTATGGCGTCCTGCGCGAACAGGGCATGACCGAGCGGGCCCTCTTTATCGTAGACAAGCAGGGCATCGTCCGCTACATTGACATCCACGACTTTGGTAAACAGCCCGACAACGAGGAGTTGTTTGAGGTGTTGCGCGAGATAAACCGCTAGCAAGGGAGAGTGAGCAGATGAAAAAGACACAGGTACCCATCATTTCTGTAAGCATTGCGCTTGTGCTGATGATTGGCAGCGTTCCATTGTTGACACAATGCCAATCCGCATCGCAAAGTGTCACAATGGATGGCCCTGGTATGATCTACTTTTACTCCCCAATATGACCGATTTGCCAGGGCATGGAGCCCATCGTGGATGGGCTGGAAGAGACCTACAGGGATGAGTTCAAGATCGTCCGCATTAACATTGACAAGCCCGATGGAGTGAAACTGGCCCGCGAGCACGGCATCATCGGTCAGCCCAGTTACATCTTCTTTGACCGACAAGGCGAGGAGATCAGACGGATGGCGGGACCGCAATTTACCGAGGTGATGACGCGGGAGATCGAGCGGATTCTGAAGGAGTAGTGTCCGTTATGAAGAAAACGCACACCCTGATTATCGCTGCCTTACTGCTGGAGATGCTAGTGCTGGCGGCCTACCCTGCCTGCACACCCCCGGCCGACGATCACCCAACCATGATGTACTTTCGTGCCGCCAATTGACCGTACTGCAAGCAGATGAATCCCATCGTGGATGGGATCCGGCAGAAGTACAGTAGGCAGCTCAATGTAGTGTACGTCAGCATGGACAAGTCAGATGGCAAGGAGTTGGCCAAAGAATATGGGGTCTTTGGCACTCCCACGTTCATGCTGCTAGATAGCGAAGGCAACCAGGTGAGCATCCTGCGCGGCTCGCTCCCCCTCCCAGTGATCGAGCAGGCCATTGAGGATTTGATCGCGCAGTAGGCTGTTGGCGCAGCGATTGAGTGAGTGCTGCCAGGTTCGCCTGGGATTCACTACCGTACACTTTTTTCAAACGGCTGACTTTTGTGGTATGATATTAC
>CAZVCJ010000158.1:0-1861 GCA_964625745.1 uncultured Anaerolineae bacterium
TGGGGCTTGAGCTTCTCCTCCTCCTCCGAGACGACCGGAATGGAGGAGAGGAGCATGCGCGTATATGGATGATACGGGTTGCGGAAGAACTCGGCCGCCTCAGCAACCTCGCAGATCTTGCCCAGGTACATGATGGCCACCCGCGAAGCAACGTTGCGCATCAGGCTCAGATCGTGGGTGATAAACAGATATGAGAGGTGAAACTCGTTCTGCAACTGTATGAGGAGATTGATGATCTTGGCCTGGATAGACACATCCAGGGCAGAGGTCGGCTCATCGAGGATGATGAAGGACGGATCGGTGGCCAACGCCCGGGCGATGGCCACCATCTGTTTCTCGCCCCCACCCACCATCTGGGGATACTTGTACATATAATCCGGCGGCAACTCTACCATCTCCAGCAACTGGATGACCTGCTCCAACCGATTCTCATCCCGGCGGTGAATCTGAAGTGGCAGTTCCAGGATCTGTTTGATAGTCCGCCTCGGATTCAGAGACGAGCCCGGATCCTGAAAGACGATTTGAATCTCCTTCTTGAGGGCCAATGGCCGCCCCTTGTTTCCGTCGAACAGGCTTTGCCCCCGGAAGCTGATGCTACCTTCGGTGGGCCGGTACATGCCGATGGTCGTGTAAGCGACCGTACTCTTGCCCGAACCGGATTCCCCGACCAGGCCGAAGGTCTCCCCCTCTCGCACGGCAAAGGAGATGCCATCTACCGCCTTGACGGTGATAGGCTCCCGTTTCAAGATGCCGCTGTGCCCGATGACAAAGTACTTTTTCAGATCGGTGAAGGTCAGAATGTCAGTGGTCATAGCCTCTATGTTCCCTTTCCCACTGGACACAGATTAACGCTGATCTACGCTGATTTTTCTTTTTATCTGCGAAAATCTGCGTTAATCTGCGTCCCATCATTCGCCATCCCCATAGAGGAAGCAAGCGACCTCGTGGTTTTCGCTGAGTTTATAGAAGGCGGGCTTCTCTTGCCGGCAGATATCCATCGCCTGATCACAGCGCGGATGGAAGCGACAGCCAGGTGGCGGGTTGAGGTAATCGGGGATCCGCCCTGGAATGCCGTCGGAGACGCCGCCGCCGGTCAGCCTGGGGACAGCGGCCATCAGCCCGTGGGTGTAGGGGTGCAGCGGGTTGGCAAAGAGCTCCTCGGTGGCGGCTGCCTCTACCATGTTGCCGGCGTACATGACGTAGACCCGGTCGGTCATCTCCCGCACCACTCCCAGGGTATGGGTGATGAGGACGACGGAGACGTTCTTCTCCTCCACCAACTGGTGCAGCAGCCGCAGGATCTGATCCTGGATGGTTACATCCAGGGAGGTGCCCGGCTCGTCGGCGATGAGCAGTTCCCGGCTGGCGACCAGGGCCATGGCGATGCAAACCCGCTGCCGCATCCCGCCGCTGAGTTGGATGGGGTAACTATCCAGCATCCGTTCCGGATCGGGCATGGACACCTCTTTCAGGGGGATGATGGCTTGCTCCCGAATTTCCTTTCTGGATAGTTTCTTGCCTTCAATCGAATATTTGACCACGGCCTCCAGTTGTTGGCCGACGGTGAAGACCGGATTGAGGGCGGTCGTCGGGTCCTGAAAGATCATCGAGATGCCTTCGCTCCGCACCTGCCGCAGTTCCTCCCCTCCCATCTTGAGGACATCCTGTCCCTTGAAGTAGATTTCGCCGCCTGGGATCCGAGCCGGGGGCATGGGCAAGATGCGCAGGATGGACTTCATCGTCGTCGTCTTGCCACAACCCGTCTCGCCAACCAGTCCGACCTTCTCCCCGCTGTGCACGGTGAAGTTCACCCCATCCAGGACTTTGAGTGTGCCGCCGTAGACGTCGAAATGAACGTGCA
>CAZVCJ010000158.1:1961-9195 GCA_964625745.1 uncultured Anaerolineae bacterium
GAAGTGCTCATCTCAGACCTCCTCGGCGGCAAGCATATCACGCAGGCCATCACCCAACAGGTTGAAGCCCAGAACGACGACCACGATAGCCAGGGCGGGAAAGACTGCAATCCACCACTGCTCTGGCAGGTAGTTCCGTCCACCGGCGACCATGGTCCCCAGGCCAGGCTTCGGTGGTTGCACGCCGAGTCCCACGAAACTGAGCGAGGCACCCAGAAGAATGACCCATGCCATATCGAGGCTCATCTTGGTAAAGATGGGCGAGATGCAATTAGGTAGGATCTCCTTGAAGATGATGTGGAACTTACTAGCTCCGAGCACCTCGGCGGAATTGACGAAGAATTCGTTCCGCAGAGTGGAAGCGAGTCCGTAGACCAGCCGGGTATACCACGGCCACCACATCAAGGAGACGGCTATCATGGCGTTGAACAGGTTGGGGGTGAGAACAGAGCAGATAGCAAGGGCCAGGACCAGAGGCGGCACGGCCAGGAAAATGTCGGTAATGCGCATGATCACAGTCTCAATCCAGGTTCCTTGATTGTAGCCGGCAACCAGTCCCAACGTCACTCCCGGGGGGACGACGAGGCTGAGAACGACCACTCCCATCGTTAGCGAGAAGCGAAAACCGAAGAAAATCCGGCTCAAAATGTCGCGGCCCATCACATCAGTGCCGAACAGATAGCGCCGACAGGGAGGGAGGCTGGCATTGGCAAAGTCAACGAACTTACCGGCGTGCTTGGGGTACGGGGCGACCAGCGGAGCGAAAACGGCCAGGAAGACGACGAGGAGGACGGTGCACAACCCGACGATAGACATCGGATTGCGTGAGAACTTGTACCAACTGCGGCCAAGATTCTCCATTATCTTGCTCTTTGGCAGAGCTAGACTCTTTGCCTGCACTGTCATGTTATTCACCTCTTTGGGGAGCCAATCGGATTCTGGGGTCGAGCAGACCGACGACGATGTCCACCACGATGTTGACGACGATGAAGACAACACCCATGGTCAAGACGACCCCAGCGATGGCGTTCAAGTCCTTGCGCAACATGGTGTTGATGCCATAGCGGGAACTCCCAGGCCAGTTAAAGATGACCTCAACCAGGAAGGCGTTGGCCATCGTACCGGCAAAGTCAAGACCCAGGATTGAGATAGTGGGGATCAGGGAAGGTTTGAGTAAGAACTTTCTCATGATCACCCCCTCCGGGATGCCGAGGGAGCGTGCGGACGCGATGTAGTCCTTGGTCAGATTGTCGGACATGGTCGAGCGGGTGATGCGGGATTCCTGAGCCAGCCCCCCCATGGCCAGGGCGATTCCAGGCAGGATAAGGTGCCACAGGGCGTCGAAGAAGGCGGTCAGATTGCCGCTCAGCAGGGAATCTACGGTGATGAGGCCGGTGATGGTTGGCGGGGGCGAGACCCCAGGACTGAGCCTGCCCATCGTCGGCATCCAGTTCAGGGCCATGCCAAACAGAAGGAGAAAGAAGATGGCAAAGATGAAAGAGGGGGTCACCACTCCGAGGTAGGAAACGATGCGAAGAAGGTTATCAATCCACTTGTCCTTATGCCGGGCAGAGAGTATCCCGATAAAGATGCCCCCTCCTGCCATGATGAAGCCGGCAAAGAGAGTCAATTCCAGCGTCGCCGGGAAAAACTCCTTCATGTCGTCGGCCACCGGGCGCCGCGTCACCAGGGACATGCCCAGGTCGCCATGCAGGGCATCGCGCAGCCAGTAATAGTACTGGACGTGAAGCGGTTCATCGAGGTGCATCTGTCGGCTCAGCTCGTCAATCACATACTGGGGTGCCCTGGGGCCCACGGCCATCCGCGCCGGATTGCCCGGCATGATCCGAGAGATGATGAAGATCACGATAGAGAGACCGAGTAAGACAAAAATAGAGTGGACGACACGACGAGCAATGAAGGTGATGAACCTCATCTAACCTCCTCGATAAGAAATCTAGCCGAAGCCCCTGAGGAGACTCCATCGGCTCCTCAGGGGCTCGGGTTTAGCATAGGGCAGCACTTATGGTCCGGTGACTCCGATCCTGGCCGCGAACATGTTGAGGCCCATCAGCGGGATGACCTCCCCCCGAGCGGCGGGGAAGTCCACGTAGGCTGACTGGTAGGCATGTTTTTGAATCTGGTCGTACAGGAAGAGGCTTGGGCAGAGATCCATGATGTAATCCTGCAACGCGTAGTACTTGGCGTACCTCTCCTTCTGGTCCACGGTGGACAGGGAATCGTCGATCATCGCGTCCAACTCATCGTCCAACAGCCACTCGTTCTGCGACCAGGTGGGGGCAGCGTCGGAATGGTAGCGCACCTTCAGCAGGGAGCCCGCTTCGGGGAAGTCGGTCGAGACGTAGATGGTCACGATGTGAGGACTCGTCTCTATGTCGGCTGTCTCCTCGACCACAGCCGTCCACGGCGTGCCGACGACCTCGACATCTATGCCGATGTCGGCCATGTTGGCCTGGAAGAGAAGGGCCCACTTTTCCTCGGCAGGTACGTCGGTGATCCAGTGAACTTCCACCGGGTACTGATCGAGTTGATCGGCGTACTGGGACTGGGCCAACTCCTCACGCGCTTTGTCCAGATCGCGGTGGAAGACAAAGACGTCTGGATTGTGGCCAGCACAGAGCGCCGGGACCGGCCCCTGCGACTGCTGCGTCCCAGGCCACTCCAGGGCCACGGCGGCGTCGTAGTCGAAGGCCCAGGCCATGGCCCGTCGGAAGTGGATGTCGTCCGTGGGCGCCTTCTTGGTGTGGACCATGTAGTAGAACTCGGTGAGGCTCGGGAAGGCGGCCACGTCAACCCCTTCTATCTTGCCGAGCGCCTCCAGTGCCTCAACGGGCTGCCACTGGTCGGAGATCTCCAGCTCCTTTCTCGACATCAGCGTCCGAATGGTGGCTGGCTCAGTGGTGGCGATGAATTTCGCCTCGTCGGGCGCGTTCGGGTGGAACGTTCCGAACCAGCCGTCGTACTTCTCCATCAGGAGATACTCTTCCAGGGGGAACTCCTTCACCTTGTAGGGCCCAGAGCCGGCATCGTGGGTCAGCAGCCACTCCTTGCCGTAGTCGCCGTTGTCGCCGTAAGGTCCCGGAGTGACGACGTTAGCCATCACTTGCTCCTCGTCGGCAATGTACAGGCGAACCAGGCTGATGAGGAAGATGCCACTCGGTTTGGCCAGCTTGAACTGGACGGTGTAGTCGTCGAGGGCGGTGGCGCTTTCGACAGTACCCAGGAACACGTAGGCGTATCCCTCGCCGATCTCCAGCATCCGGTTCATGCTGAAGGCGACGTCACTGGCCGTCAGCTCGCTCCCATTGTGGAACTTGATCCCCTTCTTGAGATGGAAGGTCCAGGTGAGACCGTCAGCGGAGGTCTCCCAGCTCTCCGCCACATTGGGAACGACCCCGCCTTCGGTGGTGGGGAAGACGAGGGTGTCGTACAGGTTACACAGAGAGGACGAACTGGAGAAGTCAGACCCCACCGCAGGGTCTATGTAGGTGGGCCAGGAAAAGGTGATCCTGAGGATCGTCTTCTCAGGGGGCGGTGGTGGGGTAGGGGTGGCCTCAGCCGCCGGCCGCGGGGTGGGCGTCGGCGTCGCTGCTGGACCCGCACACGACGCCACCAAGCCAACGAGCAGGGCCAATACCATCATTGCACTCAGAACACGTAAGGTTCTCATTTTTCCTCTTTCCTCCTTCTGAAATGGTTGGACAAACTTGGGTGAGTATAGGATAGGGTAAGTAAGTGTATCTCGCGCCATCACCTCCTTTCTTTCTGACGAGTAACCTACCCCCCAAGCTCAGCCTTTGAGATGGGGGGCGACGCTACCCATACGACGATGCATTCTTCGTCTCCCTCGTTTCGCCAGGAATGAGGCTGGTGTGTCTCATAGTGAATACTGTCCCCGGACCTCAATACAAACACCTCTTCGCCCACAGTGACCGTCAATTGGCCTTTGAGAACAAAGCCGCACATCTCTCCTGGATGAGTGGGAGGATGCTCTCTTGATGCACCCGGCTGACACACCAGGCGATACGGTTGTATCTTCGCGCCCGGCAGATCCGCTGACATAAGCTCTACAACGGCATCGGCTGTGCCCTTGAGCCTTCTGCCCTGGTTCGATCTGATGGGACTGGGAGAGGTCATATCGTCCTCAAAGAAATAGGCCACTTCCACATCCAGCGCCCTGGCAATGGCTGCCAGTCTGGGTAAGGAGGGCATGGCCACGCCTCGTTCGATCTGAGACAAATAGCTGGCCGACAAACCGGCTTGCTGGCCCAACTGGACCAGGGTAAGTCCTTGCTCATTACGCAAGGCTTTGAGGCGTTCTCCGAGATCCTGCACAACTTCTCCTCATCGTGTTGATTGGCAGCCCACAAATCTCAGGAGTTTGCGATTCCCTCCATCGCTAGAAAACAGGTGGAGTAATCACACAAAAGGCCATCATCGGGCTGTCGCCCGGGTTCTCCATACGGTGCCTTACTGTGGATTTGAAATGTATGCTATCGCCCGGTTTCAGATAATAGATCGCATTGCCAATCCGCAGGCGTAGGGTCCCCTGCAGCACGTAGGTAAACTCTTCACCAAGATGAGAGCGGAATTCGTCAGATGGCAAGGTCCCATCCACGGGGTCCATCTGTACCAGCAGAGATTCGAGCCTTCGATGGAGGGAATTGGTCGAGAGAAGGGAGTAAGCGATGGAAGAGCCTTCGAAACGAAACATCTCACGTTCGTCGGCTCGAACGACTTTGGCGACAGAAGTCACCCTGGGGAAAAAGTAGGTCGCCTTCACACCAAGGGCCTGGGCGATGGCATAGAGCATAGTTATGGAGGGTACGGCCTGATTTCTCTCCACCTGGGAGAGGAAGCTGGGAGTACAACCCGCTCGTTCGGCTGCTTCTTCCAGAGTGAACCGGTTATCCAGTCGTAACTGGCGGATTTTCTGTCCCATGATGCGAATTGTAGTCTCCATACAAAAATTATACCACAACTACACTTCTCTGTCAAAACGCCGCACTTCACTTTTCAGTCACATTATATTCATTTCTGGATTTTTCAGGCGTTTTCAATGTTATACAGGCGGTTTCCATCGTATTCTATTTGATTGTAATTCCTGGAAGCACCTATCCTTCCGCGGCGCGAACCTCGACGGCAGAGAGCAACTCGATAACCCGCATCACCGCCGAGTGATCGAGGTCGCCCCAGCCCTGGGCCTGCATGGCGCCGAACAACTCGTGAGCCAGGGCCGATGCGGGCAACGAGAGGCCATAGGCTCGCGCCGTCTCGCGAATGATGTTGAGGTCTTTGTAGTGCAATCTGCTTCTGAACCCCGGCTCGAAGATGCGCCTGATGATCCTCGGCCCGCGCACATCCATAACCCGTGACTGGGCGAAGCCTCCACTGAGCACCTTGATCACGATAGCCGGGTCTACTCCAGCCTTGGCCCCCAGAACCAGTGCCTCAGCCATGCCGATCAGGTTCAACGCGACCTGGATCTGATTGCAGGCCTTCACCGTCTGTCCGGCGCCGTTGGGGCCACAGAGCACGATGGTCCCACCCATCACCTCGAGAATGGGCAGCACCTCGTTGAAGACATCCTCGTCGCCACCGACCATGATGGACAGGGTGCCCTGTTGAGCGCCCACGTCGCCGCCGCTGACCGGCGCATCCAGGCAGCGCACCCCTTTCTCAGCCATCGTCTCAGCCACCTTGACTGCCACGGGAGGCGCGATGGTGCTCATGTCCACGTAGACATCACCCTCGCTCACACCCTCGATAAGGCCGCCCTCGCCCAGGGCCACCAGCTCCACGTCGGGCGAATCGGGCAACATGGTGATGATCAACTCGCTCCTGGATGCCACCTCTGCCGGGGAAAAGGCCGGGTCGGCTCCCTCGGCAGCCAGCTCCTCAACTGGCTCACGGCTGCGATCGTGCACCACCAGCGGATAGCCTGCCTGGAGCAGATTTCTAGCCATGGGCTTACCCATGACCCCTAGACCGATGAAACCGATAGTAGGTTTAGTCATCGAGAACACTCCTTTCTTTTGCGCTTGCGCTTCTTCAGTTTTGGAGACCTGGCAGGTTTGGCAAACCTGCCAGGTCTATCGGCCAATTTTCGCCACGGTGTATCCAGAGGGGCGGGCTCCTGGATGGGCAGCTTGGAAGGGTCCAGGTCGGCCGGGTACCAGCCGCCAGGCTGCGCCCGAACAGTACGCACCTCTTTGAAGACGTGGAGGTGCTCCAGCATCTCAGGGATGCCCTTGGGCTGTTTCATGTTTTCTCGCCAGGCCTGGTGCTCCATCGTACCCATTATCAAGTAGTCGTTACCGATGACCGAAGGGTCGAGCTCGGCGAATAGCGCCGCCAGCAACTCTTCAATCCGGTCCTGATGCGCGATTAGCAAGTCGCAGTCGGGACAATAACGGCAGGTGTAATTGAGCGCCACCGGATTCATCGGATCCACGTGGATGAACAGTGGCAGCTTGCGCTGCCTCATCTTCTGATCACAACCGGGGCAGCGGGTGAAGCGGTATTCGCTGTAGGGATTAAGGATGAAGGTGTATTGGCGTGGCAGTTTGCCCAGACGACGAGGTTCTTTCTTCTTGGTCATAGTCTCAGATCAGCGGACGAACACGAACTTTGTCTGCCTCCAAAACGACAAAGTCGCCAGACAGCCGCTCAGGCTCTTGCTCCAGTAGATAGCGTAGACGTGGAACCTTCAGGGCACGATCTGCGACGTCAAACCGTAGCAACACAACTCCGTGCGCTGGCCGCTGGAGACGATAGACCAACTCTCCAAAGTCTTTATCCTCGGTGAGGAATATACGACGCTCAGAGAAGGATCGAGCCAGAAGTTCGTCATCGGTTGCACCACGCAACGATTCGATAGCATAAAGGACATCGTGACCATCACTGCGAAGGGCATCCACCAGAGCGGCGTCGCAGCACTCATCAGCCAGGAATCTCACAGTCGCCCTCCACCAGCAAAGACAATCTCTTCCCGAGCCAGATAATCGGCCGCAAAGGCAGCAGCAGCATATATGTCATCTGGTGTAAGGTGTGGATGGTCGGCCAGAATCTCGTCAATCATCATCCCGCCAGCCAGTTTGCGCAGGATATGCTCCACGGTAATGCGCGTGCCTTTGATCACCGGTTTGCCGAACATGATTGCTGGATCAATCTCAATGCGGTCGTGCGTCATCGGTCACCTCCTTGTCGTTCA
>CAZVCJ010000159.1:0-9178 GCA_964625745.1 uncultured Anaerolineae bacterium
GACCGGTATGTCCTTGTAGAGTCTTGACACACTGACCAGTCCGAATGTCCCACAATCGCACCGTCTGATCTTCACTGCTACTGGCTAGTATTTGACCATCGGAATTGAAAACGATGGATCTTACGTAGTCAGTATGTCCTCTAAAAGACATAAGCTGCTTACTATCCTTGATTTGCCACAATCTGATTTCATTAGTGGCCCCTACAGCAAGAACTTTTCCATTGGGACTGATTGCTAACGAAAAGACGCTACCAAAGGCTTCTGTGAAAACCGATCTAGATAGATTGGAGTAAGCAAGATTTACGTCGCGCATACTCACGCCTTGGAAATAAGCTTGCTGAATGGTAAGATGGGATAAATCAAGACCATCTAGCTCTCCCTTAAGGCATGAAAGAAGATTGATCATATTTCCGCCAATGTAAGCTGGAGCGATTGGAGAACGAACTCGTATATCAGTGAGAATCCCCAACAACTTAGATTCGATATTTGATTGACTTAAACGGGCAAGCAATTTAGCCACAATCGATCTAAGAATTAGGCGAACTTGAATATCTCTGATATACTCTTTCGCTTGAGCCTTAATTAAAGCATGTGTTCTACACAGGTCTATAACTCCAGAGTCGATCTCAATACATACTTTCTCTATCAACCGGTCGGTTACGTATTCTAAGACCACTGCTTGCAGAGTGAAATGTGGGGGAATCGTCTCAATCAAAGATCTTTCTCGGAGAGACCCAAGAGATTCTTGTAATTCTCGTTGTGTGACTGGCTCTACAATATCAACTTTTAAATCATCCAACGAAACTGGTTCTCGGTTGATCATCAGCCAGTACATCATACTAATTTCAAGTCCTGACAGTCGATTAAATTGCTCATTCAAGAGATCCTGGATTTCCCCAAAAGTAGTTGCACCCTGGTCTAAAAATTTGGTTATGTCACCTCCGAATTGTTCCTTTATAGTCGCGGGAACTATCTTTAATGCCAGTGGATTGCCTGCATAATGAAAAACTAAGCGTGCCACCGCTCCGTCTGTCCCATGTAAGTTCTTGCCACTAAGGATCTTCTGGCCATCCTTTTGCCCTAGTCCACCCAACTGTATTGATCGTGTAGGCGATGTTTTACCTTCTAATAGGCTGATTTCTTTTGGCTTCTCCCGACTAGTTAACACCAAGCAACTTTTGTGAGCGGCTTCTCCAATCCTCTGAATTAGCAAGCCATAGCTCTCATATCCTGCACGATAACGACCTACACGATCGCTGACACGTAGAATTGCTTCAACATTATCGAATATTAGAAGACAGCGGTGTTCTTGCAAGTATTTAACAAGCAGAAGTATTCTATTGTCTATATTTTCTGGCAGATCAATCTCTCGTTGATTCGATAAAAATTTGATGCAGTCTCTCAATATATCCTCAAGGGGTGGTTCATTTCGCAGGTCTCGCCAAAACACATAGTCAAATTCGGCTTGAATCTGTTCCGCTACCTTCTTCGCAAGTGACGATTTGCCAATTCCTCCTATGCCTAATATCGCTATCAATCGGCAATGTTCATCAACAATCCAGCGCTTTAGCTTACCAATATCTCTTCTCCGTCCATAGAAAATACTCACATCAGGGGACCCGTTCCAATCCTGCTGATAGAAATATTCTGATACACCTTCCACGTGAGGTTCAAGTAGACCCTGAGTATCGCGATCCTTCTCGTGTGTGTTTCGTACAGTAAGAACGATGAAGAATATTGTTAATACACCAAGTATAGGCCAGGCTATCCACAAGAAAGGTTGAAGCCAACCAGGAACTTGAGTGGTTGCTATATTGGTTATAATACCAACAGCCACCGTAATAAGTGCAAGCAAGGCATAGAAAAGTGAACGGGATTTTTTCAATTCCAAATTCCTTTGCGCATTCCTCGTATTACACCAAGAAGCTTTCTACTCCAACGGCATGAAGAACCTATCCAACTCTGACTGACGACAACGAAATATCAAGCCGCCCAACTACTTCATATCTGGACATCTGTCCACCTAGTCAACCGATCTGGGATGTTAGGCGGACGTTGCTCCAATTTAGCTCCCTCGTTCGACATGCTAGGAAAAGAGCAGCTCACAGCGTGGCCATCGTCTGGTTCGCAGACGACAGCTTTCAGGACACACCGGCAACTATAGGGCGGCTCCGTCGCAAGGGGAAATGGCGCTGAATGTGAAGTAATGGAGGGTTAAGGCAGAAAGTCCGCCAGTGGAACACCCTTCATTGCTTCCCTGAGATAATCACGGATTTCGGAACGAGGCATTTCCACTAACGGATGCTCAAACTCCATCCTACGATTCAGGATTTCAGCCACTTCTTGAGGCCAATAGGCCATGCTCATTTGGACAATGTCACCGTCCACTTCCCGGGCCAAATCCTTGATTCTACTGCCTCTACCTATGCGGTCAACAATAACAACAGTGGCCATGTACCAATTGGTTCGGCCTAACTCTACCTCACGAGCAAACCTTGAAACTTTGTCCAGTGAGAGCTCAGGGTTCCCTCGGCCAATGAACCCAATATCGAAACGGGCTCCCTGTCCTGCTTGCCAGAGGGCGGTTGCGTCACTCTCTCTTCTTTCCCTCTGTGAGGATAGCCAGAACTCTCGCTCGAACCATCTCGGACCATCTAACCCCGTGAACCGAAAACCAAGGATGTGTAGCAAAGAGCCAAGAACCAACCGCTCGAAGAGCTTTCCGTAGGCTGATTTCTCTGAGCCACGTATCGTCAGAGTCTGCGCCCCAACTGTTCCAAGCAAATAAACCATGAACTTCCAGGTAATATCTGCCACGAGTTCGTCACCAAGCCGCACCTCACCACCAAGATTGCCAAACTCGGCTACGCTCTCGCGAATGACTTCCTCACATGTCGCAATGTAACGCTCTTTATACTCCTCCAGCAGACTGGCATCGTCGCGGAGGACGTTTTGGCTGGCTTTATCTGTAAGGCCAAGCGCCCACTGGGCCACCCATCTCTCAGATTTAGATAGACTGCCATGCTCAAGAATCCTGGCGGCAATGCTCGGAAGCTGCTCAATGAAGCCTGGATGAATGGCAGCACCTTTGAAAAGCATGGATACCGTAGCGGCATTTAGAGCAGCCAATCTACGGCGTGTCAGCATCTCAGTAGAATCTCGCAGGTTTCTGCCCGATAGAACATCAAAGACCACCGTTCTAACAGCTTCCACGCCTATCCTTCTCACCAGGTCGGTGCCGCTGGAATCAAGCAGACTGAGGGATTCTTCGCTCATCAATTCGGTCAGGCTCGTGATTGGTGGGGTCTGCGATTCGCTCATCGAATTTCACCCTGCGCTCGTTTCATCTTGCTCATAGAAGCATGTCATCAACAGAAATAGGCGGACAATTAAGCAATAAAACATCCTGGGCTTCTCTCTTACCCAGCCACATCTTTGCCCGCCGACAGATTTCCCGTGCATATTCGGGATCAACCTCAATTAACACAAAGCGTCTACCCAGCTTGGCAGCAGCTTGCCCCACCGTACCTATGCCAGCAAAGGGATCAAGGACAACGTCATCTGTAAAAGAGTAGTAAGTGATGACCTTTGCTGCGAGTTCCTCGGGGAACACGGCCGGATGGTCTTTGTCATAGGCTGGCTTGATTCGCCAGATATTGGTCGTTTCATATCCATCAGGTATTTTCGAAGCCTGCACTAAATCCTGTTTCGGATGTGCCCGAATATTCCAATCTATTAGACGATCCGTGTGCTTTCGGTACACGAGAACATACTCGGTGACGGGAACTGGTTTGTATTGCAGTGGATTTCGATCTGCTGCGAACCTACGACCTCTTCCCGTTGCCCAACCAGCCCCTTCGGGCTTTTCCCAGATGATGTCATCAATGAAATCGAACCCTTCCTCAACGAATAATCTATGCATATCGAATGGGACAGCAATCCTCTTTGAAGACTCATTCCTACTCGTTCGACGCACCAGAACGGGCGATACGTTCATGACAAAGAATCGCCCCTCATTCAGAACCCGATGACAAAGTTGGACCACCTTGCGTATTTTCAGAAGATACTCTTCGTAGGTGATATACTCTGTGTATTCGGGTCTTGCATTGTAATATGGCGGCGATGTGAAGATGAGATCAACAGACTCCTCTGGGAAATCCTGCAGAATCTCCTCGGCATCTCCACAAGCTATTGTGTTTCTCAAAGCTGAGATCTTATAGAGCTTGTTTCGAGGTTTGCTCCTTCTCGCAGCCCCCCTCTTCCTCAACAGCCGCCTTTCAAGAATATCCTTGGAAGTTGTCTTGTCTTCGCAAATCAAGGATGTTCGTGCGTCAATGACCATTTCCCCAACTCTTACCCGTTGGTCTCTCCCCACAAGCGAAACACGCCACACATGATACCTATCATCTATTTCCGGCAATCCAAAAGCTATGGCATTCTCTAACCCCACTGTCTTGAGCCAGACTTGCCCAACCTTGCGAGCATCTTCCACCGTGAGGACTTTGTAATCTCTCTGTTCAGCAACTGTCCTGGTTGAATTTGTCATCTTCACGAGTCCCTCTACTGCAACAGGCTAGTCAGTGGCCCAAGTTTACACTAGAAGAACGGGATAGTCAAGTGAGGAGCCACCTAACTAATTACGTAACCCGCCGCAGGTGCAAACAAGCGCCCGCGCGCCTATCTCTGCAACGCAACCACCCCTGCTATCACCAGCGCACCCCCAACGATCTGCGGCCAGGTCAGCGATTCGCCCAGAAAGAGGGCGGCCCACAGCGTGGCCATCACCGGCTCGATGGTGGCCAAGATGGTTGCCACTGTTGCTTCCAGGAAACGCAAGCCAGAGGCGAACAGTGTGTGGCCAGCCAGTGTAGGCACCAACGCCAGGATCACCAGCCACAATGCTGCGCCAGGTTGAGCAAAGGCGGATACCATGCGCGATGGTGATTGTGTGGCCAACAGGAACAACGCGCCGGCGGCAAAGGCGTAGGTGATAATCGTCCAGAAGCTATAGCGCTTCAGCGCTCGCCGAATGAAGATACTATACAACCCATAGAGCACGCCACTGGCCAGCCCCCACAGCAGTCCCACCACGTTCAAGGACAGGAATTGCGCGTCGAAGATATGCACGATCAGCGCCACCCCTGTGGTCGTCAACAGAAGAGCTATTCCCTTTTGCCGGTTGATCCGCTCACCCAGGAGAGGCCAGGCGAACAGCGCGGCCCAGGCTGGCGCCGTGTAGTTGAGCACAACCGCCACCCCAACGTCAATCAACGACACGGCGTACGCCCAGCTAGCCTGGAGCAACGCCATGCAGACGAGGCCAAACAGCAGAAAGAAAGGGATGTCGCGGGCTCGGATGCGCAACAGTTTCCGGTCTCGCACCCCCAAAAAGCCAAATAGCATCAGCGCCGCCAGAGCGGTCCGCACCGCCACAACGGTGAGCGGCTGCAGACCATAACCCTGGACCAAATGCTTGATAAGTACACCGCTGGTTGCGAATAGGGAGCCCGCCAGCAGAACAGAAATCGTGCCCGCCCGCGGCCCTTTTAGCCGACTCGTATCCTTCACAGCTTAGAGACACAAAAAGGCAGGCCTCGGCGCTTGCCGGGCACTGCCCTGACGCTTACAACGCAGCTTTAATCTCCTGTTGAAATTGGGTGACGTGCTGCTGGACGAGCGCTTCCGCCCGCGCCCCATCCCCAGCCTTCAGTGCCTCAGCGACTCCTCGGTGCTGTTCTATCGCTCCGCGCACATCGTTGAGGCGATCCAGGGCCAGATGCCAAAGGCGTAAACTCGGGGCATAGAGACGCTCCAAAGTCTCGGCCAGGAATTCGTTGTCCGCAGCCTGGTACAGCAAGGCGTGGAAGCGTTCATCAATGGCCATCAAAGCTTCAACATCCCCATTCTGCACCTGCCCCAGGTGCAGGAGTATCGCCTCCATCTGCGCGATTTGCTCCTCGGTGATCCGCTGAGCCGCCAGCCTGGCACAGAAACCCTCCAGGAGCATCCGCACTTCGAAGATCTTCTGCAGGTCGGTGATTTTAATATTGGCCACGAACATCCCCCGCCGAGGAACGATGTCCACCAAACCTTCGGCCGCAAGCCGGAGCAACGCTTCGCGGATCGGTGTGCGTCCCAACTCGAGCTCCTCCATCAGGGCCTGTTCGTTAATCACCGAAAAGGGCGGGAGTTCCAGAGTGACTATTTTCTCTTTGATGAGGTGGTAAGCTTTCTCACTGAGTCGCACAGCCGCTCCTCGTCATTAGCATATCGGTGATATATCTGCGATACATTTCGATTATGCCACACTTCGCCTGACTTGTCAAATCCCTGCGTGGATGGAGAAGCGGTGTGTTTCACTTTGGGAGCGAGACCGAGGGCCGGCCCAGTCTGTCATTGCGAGGAGCGCTTTTTGCGACGCCTGTCCTGAGCTTGTCGAAGGGAAGCAATCTCCAAATGCAGGGGGGGAGATTGCTTCGCCTCGCTCGCAATGACACTTGCCCCAAAACTGAAATGCACCTCGTGGATCAGGTTGGTGCCGCTGAACCTGGCCATCAGCACGGACAGTATGGCTTCCAGGGCTGCCTGTTCATCCATGACCCTGGCGTCGGAGCAGCCCGCGTATCCCCAGGTGGGGATGCCGTACCAGCAGCGACATCACCAAGCCACTGGTCATGGCGATCGGAGCGGCGCCGCCCATGAGCAACCCTGGGGCTGGTATTCGGCCCTGAGTAACAGCTTGTCCACACTGACTGTTTTTATGGTTGTCCCCTCTCCAACTCCTCAGAAAACAACCCGCCCGTAGGCATAAACCTACGGGCGTTGTGGTACTTATTCCTATTCCTATCTTGCCTCTCGCTCTTTCACCACCTCCGCGATCACTTCCTCCGCTGCCTCTGGCAGGGGGGGCACCTGGTGCTCGGCCAGGATCTGGCGGGCACGCTCGTTGGCGCGGGTGGTCATGTCCTGGCGGCCCTTTTCCACCCAGTTGTCGTACCGCATGCGGTCAATCAACGCGGGGCGCCACTGGGCCCACTTCCAGTTGTCCAGGGTGTGGTCGTCGGCCAGGAAGCCGCCGCCGGGTCTGGCACGATGGATGGCCTCGCGGGCCAGGGTGCGCTCGCTGACCTCCACGCCGCCCATGATGTAGCGCACCTCGCGGATGATCTCGTCAACTACCACCAGCATCTCCACTGAGGAGGTGGTGCCGTACTCGATGTAGCCCACGTCGTGCACCAGGTTGCAGCGGGTCAGGAAGGCGGCCATGACCGCGACTGTGGCCTCAATGCCAGCCTGGGCATCTACCACCTTGCTGTCGGTGGCGCCGGCCGTGCCCCACACCGGCAGGTCGTAGTAGCGGGCCAGGTCGGTACAGGCGGCCATGCCCAGCGGCCACTCCGGGCTGCCATAGCTGACGATGGCCGATTTCATGTCTAGCGCAGCGGTGTTCATGCCGTACAGGAAGGGCGTGCCTGGTCGCACCAACTGGCTAAGCGCCAGCCCCGCCAGGCACTCAGCGTTGCCCAGGGCCAGCGCTCCCGCCAGGGTGATCGGCCCACCGCCGCCGGTGTTGGGCGAGGGCAAGCAGGTGACTGGTATGCCCTTCTCGGCGCAGAACAGTACCTTATCCACCGATTCGTCGTTGAAGAGCAGGGGGGAGATCGGCTCGGCGTAGTGCAGCAGGAAAGGTTTCTCGCGCAATTCGGCCTCGCCGCCGGCCACCGCACAGGCGATGCGGTACATGTCCTCCATGTCCTCGCGATTGTTGGCCGTGTACACGTTGGGCTTAACCGAACCGCGGATCATGTTGATGAAGCTGTGGAGATAGTGATCCAGGGGCGGCACGTCCGACGGAGTGCCCATGGACATGACGAAGTCAATCTGATCCAGGTCGTCGCACAACTGGGCGATGCGCCGCACGTCCTCGGCGGTGGCCTTGCGCCGCTCGCCGGTCTCCACATCAATGGTGAAAGGGCAATCGGAGCCAGGTCCGAAAAAGACCTTACTGGCTTCCAGCGGCATGGTCAGCTCGCCCAGGCGGTTGTGCATGGGGATGCGCGATGGGGCCGAGGCGATGGCGTCCATCACCAGGAGCGGCGGGATTTTTATGCGCTCGCCC
Source organism: uncultured Anaerolineae bacterium (assembly GCA_964625745.1). Lineage (GTDB taxonomy): Bacteria > Chloroflexota > Anaerolineae > VGOG01 > VGOG01 > CAZVCJ01. Next base: position 8,120 of record CAZVCJ010000159.1, read on the forward strand.
GACTCCCAGGCCCCGGCTTCGAGGAGCAACTCGCGCCCGGCCTCGTTCTTCATCACGATGCCGGTCCGGGACAGGATGTCCAGGCTGGTGTGGTGAATAGCCTGTGCCTGTTCGTCGGAGAGCATCTGGATGGTGGGATGCAGGGTTTCTACGGGAGTTTGTACTGTCATTGGAGACTCCTATGAAAGTGAAACGTAAAACGTGAAACGTAATGTTTGGGCTTACGTTTCACGTTTTACGCCTCACGCCATCAGACCGCGGGCAACGTCCACCGCCGTAGCTGCATCGGGCGCGTAGGCATCGGCTCCGATCTGCTCAGCGAAGGCGGCCGTCAGTGGCGCACCGCCGACCATGATCTTGACCGTGTCGCGCAGCCCCGCCTCCTCCAGCCCCTCGATGGTGGCCTTCATCCCTGGCATGGTCGTGGTCAGCAACGCTGACATGCCTACAAACTGCGGTTGATGCTCTCGCACGGCGGCCACGAAGTCGTCGGGCCTGACGTCGGTGCCCAGGTCAACGGTCTCGAAGCCCGCGCCCTCCAGCATCATCTTGACCAGGTTCTTGCCGATGTCGTGCAGGTCGCCCTGCACCGTGCCGATGACGTACTTGCCCGCGCTGGGCACATCACTTTCGGCCAGCAGAGGGCGCAGGATGTTCATGCCGGCGTGCATAGCGCGGGCGGCGATGAGCACCTCGGGCACGAACAGGTCGCCAGCCTTGAAATCCTTGCCCACCTCGTCCATGCCGGCGATGAGGCCGCCGTTAAGAATGTCGGCTGGCGACACCTCCTGATCAAGCGCCTGCTGGACCAGGTCAGCAACGACTTTGTCCTCGCCTTTGTACAGGTTAGAGGCGATCTGTTCCAGAATCTGTGAGTTCGTCATGATTCACTCCTTTTAAGATGATTTGAAGGCCACAACGATTGCGATAAGCGCCTCCACCGCGCCGAGGCGCTCAACGTAATCATAGAAGCCTATCTAGATTTGAACGAACGTATTATATTGCCCTATTCTTGCTCTGTCAAATGGCGACCAGCCAAAACGAGCCGAGGTGCCAGGC
>CAZVCJ010000160.1:0-9153 GCA_964625745.1 uncultured Anaerolineae bacterium
AGAGTGTAGCAGATAATTCGCAATTATGCCAATCAATTTACGCGAAACTGCAGGTTCAAGCTATGTTTTGAGAAGTAGTGCAATGCTCAGTTTTCGTGACATGAATCTGGCCATTTTTCGAGGAGAGGACCCAGGCGGGGTGCTCTGGCAGCCGAGATTGGAGTACTGGTACGCCGTGAACAAAAAGCGGGGCACTTTGCCAGAACACCTGAAGGAGGCCAGTCTCCTTGATGTCTACGATGATTGCCACGCTTCCGTTCGATACTTCACGAACCCTTTGCGCTCACGATACAACAACGTGCAAGTCACTGAGCGGTGGGAAGATGAGAAGCGGCTGCGGCGCAGGTGGGAGACCCCAGTGGGGACCTTAACCGACGTTTTGCACTATGACGAATGGGGCCTGTCCGCCTATAACACCGAGTACAAGCTGAAGAAGCCAGAGGATTTCACGGTTCTGGAGTTCATGCTGCAAGATGAGGAATGGTATTGGGATCAGGAAGCGTACGAGCAGGATTTACAGCGGGTGGGCGAGCGAGGCTGCCCTCAGTTTTTCTTTCGCCGCTCGCCGATACAAGGGCTGTTCATCGAGCATACGGGGTTTGAGAAAACCGTCTACATGATGCATGACCATCCAGCGCTGATTCAACACTACGTCGAGGTAGCGTCAGAGGCGGACAACGCCATGTACGAAGTTCTGTGCCAATCTCCCGTCCAGATTCTCAATCTGGGCGAGAACATTGACGCCAATATGGACCCGCCCCCCATCTGGAGAGAGCATCTGGCTCCCTATTACTGCCAGCGGGTGGAACAGTTGCACGAGGCCGGCAAGTTGGTGCACATCCACGTGGATGGGACGATGAGGCCGCTCTTGCCCTATTTGAGGGATAGCCCCTGGGATGGGATCGAAGCGGCCACGCCTCTTCCCCAGGGAGATGTCACGCTGGAGGAGATCAAAGAGGCTCTGGGCGACCGGGTGCTTCTGGATGGGATTCCCGCCGTGTATTTTCTCCCCTCTTTCTCGACAGAAATGCTGATCGAATGCGTGAAACAAGTAGTGAAGCTGTTTTACCCCCGCCTGGTGCTGGGAATATCGGATGAAATACCCCCAGACGGCGATATCGAACGAGTGCGGCTGGTAGGTGAGTTGGTGCAAGAGACGGCCCTCTCCCCCTAACCCCCTCTCCCAACCACCCTGGGAGAGGGGGAACTGGAACTCCCTTCCCCTCTTCCCCCCAGAGTTGGGGGGGATTGAGGGGGGGCGGAGGGGCTGGGGGTGGGGGCTGCAATAGCCCTCTCCCCCTAACCCCCTCTCCCAACAACCCTGGGAGAGGGGGAATTGGGACTCCCCGCCCCCACTTCCCCCCCAGAGTTGGGGGGGATTGAGGGGGGGCGGGGAGGGGCTGGGGGTGGGGGCTGCATCCCAAATCGGCCAAGAACGCGGTGATTTCGTTCTCTGGCTCACTCAGGAGGACATCTTATGCCTTATCAAGCTTTCATCGTTTCCCACACCCACTGGGACCGCGAGTGGTACCAGACCTTCCAGGAGTTCAGGATTCGTCTGGTCACGCTGGTGGACAAGCTGCTGGGTATTCTGGCACGCGATCCCAATTATCGTCACTTCATGCTGGATGGGCAATCTATCGTGGTCGAGGATTACGTGCAAATTCGACCCGAACGTGAGGCCGATATCCGGGAACAGGTTCAACAAGGCCGGCTGCTCATCGGTCCCTGGTACGTGCTGCCCGACGAGTTCCTGGTGAGCCCGGAGGCCCTCATCCGTAATCTGATGCTGGGCCAGCGGGTGTCCCGGCGCTTCGGCGAGCCGATGTCGGTCGGCTATATCCCGGACTCCTTCGGACATATCAGCCAGTTGCCCCAGATTCTGGCCGGCTTCGGCATCCGTGACGCGGCTATCTGGCGCGGCGTGCCCGACCTGCCGACGGAGTTCCTGTGGCAGTCGCCCGACGGAACGGCTGTACTGACCCTATACCTGCGCGACGGCTATGGCAACCTGGCCTGGACGCCCCACGACCCGGACGGCTTCGCCCAAATCGTGCGCCAGGCGGTGGATAGCCTGGTCCCTCATGCTACCACCGACGCCATCCTCCTGATGAACGGCATGGATCACGTGGAGCCCTCCCCTGACCTGCCGGCCCTCATGGCTGCTGCAGAAGAGCGTCTGCCAGACGTGAAGCTCGTCCACGGCACCCTGCCCCAGTACGTCGCCGCCGTGCGCGCCGCGAATCCTGAGTTGCCAACCGTTCAGAGTGAGTTCCGCTGCTCGCAGCGATCCAACATCATCCCCGGCGTGCTGTCGGCCCGGATATGGATCAAGCAGCGCAACCGGGCCTGCGAGACGTTGCTGGAGGGTTGGGGAGAACCGTTCAACGCCTTTGGGGCCTGGGTGGATGTGCAAACCGATGTGCCGCTCCACGAGGCCAACCATGCCTTGGCGCGCCATGCCTGGAGCCTGTTACTCCAAAACCACCCCCACGATTCCATCTGTGGTTGCAGCGTGGATCAAGTCCACGAGGAAATGCGGTTTCGCTTCGACCAGGTGGAGCAAATCGGCGAAGAGGTCACGCGGCGCAGTCTGACGAGCCTGGTGGGGCACATTGCGACCAGGAGCCTTAAGCTCAATGACTCGCAGGAAGCTCTCCCCGCCGCCGAATTGGTCCAGCCTGCCCCGTACGTGCCCATCGTCGTCTTCAACCCTACCGCTGGGCCGCGCACAGACCTGGTCCACGTGCAGGTGCAGATACCACCCACTTGGTCAGGTTATGAATTGGTGGACGAAGAGGACAAGCTCTTGCTGTGGCAGAAGCTGGGCGAAGAGAAGCTCGATTTCTCACTCTTAGGCATTGACCGTGAGGAACTGTTGAGTCGGCTGATGCAGGAACAGCCTGAGCGGGTGGGGGGACAGGGGATCGTGAGGCTGAGGTATCACGAGGGCAAAGCTGGCCCGGTGGTGATGGCCACCCTGAGCGCCCACGGTCAGCCCAGTCTGGCCCAGGTGGAGACCGCTCTCGCCGAGGTCCGGCGCCGGCTGCGCGCGGACGGGAAGCCTCCGCAGCTAGATGTAAGACTGGCTCCCCAGGCGGCCCTGGCATTCGTGGCGCGGGATGTGCCAGGCCATGGCTACCGGGTCTACTTCCTGCGGCCTGGCCCCGCACGCCTGACGCGAGAGGTGAAGACCGGGGCGTTGAGCATTGAGAACGAGTTCTACCACGTCGAAGCCGACCCGGTGGATGGAAGCATTACCCTGCGCGACAAGACCACCGGCCTGGTTTATCGCGGGCTCAACCGCTTCGTGGACGAGGGCGATCGGGGAGACGTGTATAACCACTGTCCAGTGGAGCAGGACGTGGTGGTGGATGAGCCGTCCCGGCCACCGCTGGTGAGGCTGTTGGAAACAGGCCCGGCTCGCCAGACGCTTGAGATCGCCCTGCGCTATCGCGTGCCGGCCTGGCTGGCCGCCTCCCGCCGCGCCCGGTTGTCGAGACGGGTCACTCTCCCCATCACCACTCGCATCAGCCTGGCCGCTGGCGTTCGCCGCGTGGACTTCGAGACCACGGTCAGCAACACGGCCAGCGATCATCGGCTGCGCGTCTGCTTCCCCACGCCCGTCAAGACCGACTGTTTCCGCACCGAGACGCCCTTCGATGTGGTCGAGCGACCGCTGGACCTGCCCATGGATACGAGTGGTTGGTCGGAGCAGCCAGCCCCCACCCATCCACAACGCACCTTCAGCGACGTGAGCGACGAGCGGGCTGGGCTGACTCTCATCAATCGTGGCCTGCCGGAGGTGGAGGCGCGGCGCGAACCCGACGGCACGGCGCTGTTGCTCACGCTGCTGCGCTGCGTAGGCTGGCTCTCCCGCGCCGACATGCCGGTCCGGCCCGGGCACGCTGGCCCAGGCCTCCCTCTGCCTGGCGCTCAATGTCCAGGCGTGCACACCTTTCACTACGCCCTGGTCCCGCACGGCGGCGACCGGGAGACGCCTGGTTGGCTTTCAACCTTTCCTCAGGCCTATGCCTTCAACGCCCCCCTGCACGCCGTGGTGGCCGATGCCCACGACGGGCCGCTGCCGACCGCCCTGAGCTTCGTAGAAGTGAGCCCGGCCGTCGTTGTCGTCAGCGCCATCAAATTGGCCGAGGCTTGTCCTGAGCCATGCCCTGAGCATAGCCGAAGGGGTAGCCGAAGGGAAGGCGATGGGCTGATCGTGCGTGTCTGGAACGTCGCTCCTGCGCCGGTTGAGGCCCGACTGCGACTTTATTTGCCTTTCAGCAGGGCTTTCCTGGCCGACCTGAACGAGTGTCCCGGCCAGCAATTGAGTCCGGACGCGGACAACGCCGTCAGGCTCTACTTGCGGCCGCGCCAGGTTCAGACCGTGCTTTTTGAGTAGTGACGGCTTTAGCCGTTTCTGGCGACTAAAGCCTGTCCTGAGCCAAGTCGAAGGATCGCTACTACGCCCCATCTCTCTCGTAAGGAGTTCTTCAATGGTGGAACTATCCCATACACTGACAGGCACCGCCACCCCGGCCGACAAAGCAGCCGACGACTACCTTCTCCTCCCCTTTGAGGTGCCGCCCGGCATCGGCCGGCTGACCGTTCACTACACCTACACCCATCGGGTCAGTGCCGCGCTGCCGGGCGGTAGCGGCAACGTCGTGGACATCGGGGTGTTCGATCCGCGTGGCGCTGCGGTTTTCCAGGGCCACGGCTTCCGGGGCTGGAGCGGGAGCGACCGCTCCGAATTCACCATCGGGCTGGCGGACACTACCCCAGGCTACCTGCCCGGGCCGATCTACGCCGGCACCTGGCACATCCTCCTCGGCCTGTACCACATCCTGCCCGAAGGATGCGATTATCGCCTGACCATCGTCGGCCAGTCGGGGGAAGTGGCCTCACCTGCGCAGAGAGACTTGAAGGCCCCGGTGTTGAGCCGAGAGGCTCGTTGGTACCGGGGCGATTTGCATAGCCACACCCACCACTCCGACGCCGCTGGCAGCCTGAGCGATCTGGTCGCCGCAGCGCGGGCGCGAGGCCTCGACTTCGTGGCAGTCACGGATCACAACACCGTCAGCCACCTCCCCCACCTGGCCGCGGCCGGCGGCGATGCGCTGCTCCTCATCCCCGGCCAGGAGATCACTACTTACTACGGACACGCTAATGCCTGGGGCATCCAGAGTTGGCAGGAGTTCCGCTGTCGCGACGACGCCACCATGGCTCGAATCATTGACGCCGTGCACGCCGCTGGCGGGCTGTTCTCCGCCAACCATCCCAAGGATGTGGGTCCACCCTGGGAGTATAGTCCTGATCTCCCCTTCGATTGTGTGGAGGTATGGCAGGCAGTCTGGGCGGCGAACAACTATCAATCGCTGGCCTTCTGGGACAATCTGCTGCAGCAAGGGCGGCGAGTGGTGGCCGTGGGGGGAAGTGACAAACACGTGGCACCCTTCACCGGACAGCTAAGCTTCTATGACATCGGCACACCAACAACCTGGGTCTACGCTGGCGAGCTTTCGGCGGCAGGCATCCTGGATGGCATCCGGGCGGGGCACGTCTTCATCTCGGCCGATCCGCAAGGGCCAGAGCTATATCTGGCCGCAGACGCCGATGAGGATGGGGTGTACGAGAGCATGATGGGGGATGAGGTGGTCATTGCCGCCGGACGACCTGTGATGTTGCGCGCCCAGGTGGTCGGTGGCAGGGGACTGGCGCTGAGGATCGTATCCGGCGAGGGGGTGAAGAGCGTTCCTGTCGAGAGCGACGATTTCGCTCACTGCTGGCAGGCCAGGCCGAAGGACGACACCTTCTATCGGCTCGAGCTGGTCGAGCCAGGCGATGGGGAGGTAGCCCGCCATCCGGCGACACTGGTGAGGCGAGCCCTGTCGAATCCCATCTACGTGACCATCGCCGCACCAGGGGGGGACGGGTGAACTCACGTGAACGGGTTCTGGCGGCGCTTCGACATGAAGTGCCTGACCGTGTGCCTATTGACCTGGGCGCCATGCGCTCTACCGGGATCACCGCTCTGGCCTACCGGCGGCTCAAGGAGCACCTGGGGATCACTGGGGGAGACATCTACGTCTACGATACCGGCCAGCAACTGGCGGTGGTGGAGCCCCCTATCATGGACCTCTTTGACCTGGATGTGGTGCCGCTGGACCTGGATCAACTGCGGGGCTGGCAACCCTACACCCTCCCCGATGGCTACCCGGCCCACATAGTGGCCGGTTTCACCACCGAAACAGCGCCCGATGGCTCGCTCTACCAGCTTGAGGACGGCCGCCGGGTGCGCTATCGCCCCCCTACCGGCCTGTACTTCGACCGCATCTACTATCCCCTGGCCGAGGCCACGGCTCCGGCAGATTTGGAGCCCTTCCCCTTGCAGAGCTATAGCGACGATGAGTTGATCCTCCTCCGTGACCGGGCTCGTTATCTCTACCAGAACACCGACTACGCTATCATGGGTAATTTCGGGGGGAGCATCCTGGAGGCAGGGCAGGGCTTGCGCGGCTGGGAGCAGTTCATGATTGACCTGGCCCAAGGCGGCCCCTTCCTGGAGGCTCTCCTGGAAAAGCTGACCGAGGTTCACCTGGCCGACCTGGCCCGCTACCTGGACGCTGTTGGCCCCTACGTCCAGATCATCGTTATGGTAGATGACCTGGGCACTCAGCAAGGGCTTCAGATCTCCCCTCAAATGTACCGTCGCTGGATCAAACCCTGTCATACCCGCATCTACGGCTACGTCCATCAGCATTACCCGGAGGTCTACGTCTTCCTCCACTCCTGCGGCAGCATCTATCCCCTGATCCCCGACCTCATCGAGGCCGGCGTTCAGATCCTCAACCCGGTGCAGATCTCGGCCGCGGGGATGGATCCCGTGCGGTTGAAGCGGGAGTTCGGGGCGGACCTCACCTTCTGGGGCGGGGGATGCGACACTCAACACACCCTTCCCCGTGGCACCCCGGAGGAGGTAGCAGCCGAGGTGAAGAGGCTGCTGGACATTTTCGCCCCTGGGGGTGGCTACGTCTTCAACCAGGTGCACAACATCCAGGCTGATGTTCCGCCAGAGAATGTCGTGGCCATGCTGGAGACAGCCCGCAGCTACTAAGGTGCAACGCACTTCGGCTGACTTTCAGGAGTGCGTTGCACCTGGCCTAAGGGACTATACCCTATGAGCAAAAAAGGGCGGAAACGGCCATTACGCATCATCAACAGCGTCGCCCCCATCCGCATCTGTGACAATGGCGGCTGGACCGATACCTGGTTCGCCGAGTATGGCAAGATCTTCAACATCGGCGTCTATCCATACGCGGAAGTGCAGATCGAAGTCTACCCACGCAACGACCAGGAAGAGCGCGTCGTCATCTACGCCGAAAACTACGGCGAACGGTATGTACGGCGCCTCAAAAAGACGACCTGGGATCGGCATCCGCTGCTGGAGGCCGCCATCGAGCGCATGGGCGTGCCTGATGACATCGCCATTCAGGTCGCCATTTTCTGCGAAGCGCCGGCCGGTGCTTCGACCGGCACCTCGGCTGCCGTCACCGTCGCCCTCGTTGGCGCTTTGGATTGCCTCACACCCGGCCGTCTGACCCCGCACGAAGTTGCCTACGTGGCCCAATCTATCGAAACAGAGATGCTCAAACAACAGTGCGGCATTCAGGATCAGCTTTGTGCGGCCTATGGTGGCATCAACTACATCGAGATGTTCCAGTATCCCCATGCCTCGGTGTCGCAAATTCAGGTGCCTGACCCCATCTGGTGGGAGCTGGAACGGCGGTTAGCTCTTATTTACCTGGGTAAATCCCATCACTCGTCCCAGGTGCACGAGAAGGTGATTCGCTACCTGGAGGATGCCGGGCCAACTGCCAAACAGCTCGAAGCACTGCGGGCCACTGCCGAACCTTCGCGAGATGCCCTGTACGCTGGCGATTTTGTGGCTTTGGGGCAGGCCATGATACAGAACACAGAAGCGCAGCGAAACCTGCATCCTGATCTCATCAACCCCGATGCCGACCGCGTCATCGAAGTTGCCCAGGCCCACGGCGCATGGGGCTGGAAAGTGAACGGTGCGGGCGGTGAGGGCGGTTCGCTCACCATTCTGAGTGGGCCTTTGTCCCACGTCAAGCGGGCTATGATCCGCGAAATCGAACAGGAAAGCTCACTTTTCCAGAACATCCCCATCTATCTCAGTTGCTTCGGCCTACGCATTTGGGAGACTCAGTAGATCCAAGATTCCCAGCAGAGGCGGCTCCCATGCTGCCGGTTCGCGGGCGTGGGAGCCCAATGGCACTGACTTTTTCAACCTGTGCGGTTAGGCCCAGGCTGCGCGGGACTAAAGTCCCATGCGCGTCAAGCTAAGGCGGCAGCCTGCGGGAAAATGGTTGCTTGCCAGCTCCGCCGTGGCATAAAGTGCCACGGCTACGAAGCTGCCATCCCGTAAACGGGATTCTTGAGCCCGATTTCATCGGGCGGGAGCTTTGTAGCACGGCCACGCCTGTCCTGAGCAAGGTCGAAGGATCATGGCCGTGCGGCCCCGGCAAGCACGATGCTACCCTTAACTTGACGCGCGTGGGCTAAAGTCCCATGCGCGTCAAGCTAAGACGGCAGCCTGCGGGAAAATGGTTGCTTGCCAGCTCCGCCGTGGCATAAAGTGCCACGGCTACGAAGCTGCCATCCCGTAAACGGGATTCTTGAGCCCGATTTCATCGGGCGGGAGCTTTGTAGCACGGCCACGCCTGTCCTGAGCAAGGTCGAAGGATCATGGCCGTGCGGCCCCGGCAAGCACGATGTTACCCTTAACTTGACGCGCATGGGCTAAAGTCCCATGCGCGTCAAGCTAAGGCGGCAGCCTGCGGGAAAATGGTTGCTTGCCAGCTCCGCCGTGGCATAAAGTGCCACGGCTACGAAGCTGCCATCCCGTAAACGGGATTCTTGAGCCCGATTTCATCGGGCGGGAGCTTTGTAGCACGGCCACGCCTGTCCTGAGCAAGGTCGAAGGATCATGGCCGTGCGGCCCCGGCAAGCACGATGCTACCCTTAACTTGACGTGCGTGGGCTAAAGTCCCATGCGCGTCAAGCTAAGGCGGCAGCCTGCGGGAAAATGGTTGCTTGCCAGCTCCGCCGTGGCATAAAGTGCCA
>CAZVCJ010000161.1:0-9144 GCA_964625745.1 uncultured Anaerolineae bacterium
GGGATTGCTTCGGCGGAAAAGCGCCACCTCGCAATGACACAGCCTGAGCAGTTACAACGAGACTTGATAGCATCACCCCGTTGCTGAGGGGGCAGTGATGAAACGCAAGAATCCTCTGCTGGATGGCATTGAGCAGATAGAAACAGAGATGGATCGCTTCTTCGACGAGGTGATTCCCCCCAGGCGTTGGCTCCCCTTGCGCCACATCAGAACCTGGTGCCCCCCTACCGACGTCTACGAGACCAACGATTGCGTGGTGGTCAAGGTGGAAATAGCCGGCATGGAGGAAGGTGAGTTCACCATATCCCTATCCGAACGCAATTTGACCATCACTGGTGTGAGGCCGGATCCATTGGCCGAGGCTGAGGGCTCAACCTTGAGCTATCAGCAGATAGAGATTCGCTACGGAGAGTTCAAGACGGAGGTCTATCTTCCGTGTACCATCGTCGAAAACGAGATCGACGCCACCTACGCAGACGGCTTCCTGAGAGTGGTCTTGCCCAAGGCCAGGGCCCAAAAGGTCCCCGTGGTTGAAACCCGTGGCTTCGTCGTGAGCTCAGCCGAACGGGACGGAGTGAGTTCTTAACTGTGAATCTAAAGAGACTATGGGAATTGATAGGGAGGAAAGTATTTATGCCTTCGTCGGAAAAGCAAACACACCCTGAAAGCGAAGAAAAGGAAGGCAATTCCCCGACCGATTTGGTCCCCAAGACAGTCCTCGTTCCTTCGACACAAGAAGATGGACTTGGGAGCAAGAGAGTTCCGGACGAGAGCCTGACGGACATCCCCAGTGAACTGGCCATCCTGCCTCTGCGTGGCGTGGTCGTCTACCCCTTGACCGCTTTGCCCCTGACGGTGGGACGACCACGCTCCATCCGCCTGGTAGATGACGCCGTTCTGGGCAAGCGCATCATCGGCCTGGTGGCGGCCCAGGATCCAGAACAGGAGGACCCCGGGCCTGATGGCGTCTACCAGGTTGGCACGGCAGCCCTGGTACATCGCCTGCGCAAGGCCCCCGACGGCACCGTCGTCCTCCTGGTGCAGGGATTGGAGCGGATCAAGATCCGCGAGTTCACCCAATCTGAGCCTTACCTGAAAGCCGGGGTGGAGGTCACCCCCGATCTTGTCGAGGATACGGTGGAGGTGGAGGCTCTGATGCGCAACCTCGTGGAGCTCTTCCGCCGCCTGGTCGCCCTGGTGCCCCACATACCCGACGAGTTGATCATGTTGGCCCTGAGCGTTGACGACCCGCGCCAGTTGGCTTATGCCATCGCCACCTACATGCGCATGGATCTCGACGATGCCCAGGGGATCCTGGAGATTGACGAGGTTACGGAGAAACTCCGCAAACTCACGGTCATCCTCAATCGGGAGCTGGAAGTGCTGGAGCTGGGCAAGAAGATTCAGACCGAGGCCCAGACCGAGATGACCAAGGTGCAGAGAGAGTACTTCTTGCGGGAGCAACTGAAGGCCATCAAAAAAGAGCTGGGCGAGGAAGACGAGCAGACCATAGAGGCCGAGGAACTCCACCAAAAGATCGAAGAGGCCGACATGCCCGAGGAGGCGGAGAAGGAGGCCAGGCGTGAGCTGGATCGCCTGTCCAAGCTGCCCACCGCTGCGGCGGAATATTCGGTGATCCGAACCTACCTCGATTGGTTGGTGAGCCTCCCCTGGAGCAAGAGCACCGAAGACAACCTGGACATCGCCCGCGCCCGCCGGGTGCTGGACGAGGACCACTACGACCTGGACGATATCAAAGAGCGCATCCTGGAATATCTGGCGGTGCGCAAGCTGCGCCTGGAGCGAAAAAATGGGGAAGAAGAAGAGAAAGAGGAAGAGCCAGCAGACTTTATCCGTAGAGAGCGCGAGGGGGTGATCCTGTGCTTCATCGGGCCGCCGGGCACTGGCAAGACCTCGCTGGGGCGGTCCATCGCCCGCGCCCTGGGCCGCAAGTTCGTGCGCCAATCGCTGGGTGGCGTGCGCGACGAGGCCGAGATTCGCGGCCACCGGCGCACCTACATCGGCGCCCTGCCAGGCCGCATCATCCAGGCCCTGCGGCGCGTGGAGTCCAGGAACCCCGTCTTCATGCTGGATGAGATTGACAAGGTGGGCCAGGATTGGCGCGGCGATCCTTCCTCGGCTCTGTTGGAGGTGCTGGATCCAGAACAGAACCGAGACTTCCGCGACCACTACCTGGATGTGCCTTTCGATCTCTCTCAAGTGATGTTCATCACCACCGGCAACATCCTGGACACCATCCCTCCCCCTCTGCGCGACCGCATGGAGATCCTCAGGCTCTCTGGCTACACCGAGGAGGAGAAGATCAAGATCGCCCAGCAATACCTGATCCCACGCCAGATCAGGGAGAACAGCCTGCTTCCTGAAGAGATCGAGTTCGACAAAGGGGCCATCCGCAAGGTCATCCGCGATTACACCCGCGAGGCAGGGGTGCGCAACCTGGAGCGGGAGCTGGGCAGCATCTGCCGAAAGGTGGCGACCCAGGTGGCCGAGGCCAGCGAATCAGCGAATCAGCGAGTCAGCGAAAGAACGCTGATCACTGAGGAAAAGGTGGCCGAATTCCTGGGCAAGCCCAGGTACTTCTTCGAGGCGGCGGAGCGGACGGAAATACCCGGCGTGGCCACCGCCCTGGCCTGGACGCCTACCGGCGGCGACATCCTGTTCATCGAGGCCACCAGGATGCCGGGCGGTAAGGGCTTCACCCTCACCGGGCAACTTGGCGACGTGATGAAGGAATCGGCCCAGGCGGCCCTCAGCTATGTGCGCTCCAAGGCCGAGGAGCTGGGGATTGACGGGAACTTCTTCGAGGAGAGCGACATTCACCTCCACGTGCCCGCCGGTTCCATCCCCAAGGATGGCCCCTCGGCCGGAGTGACCATGGCCACGGCCCTCGCCTCCTTGCTCCTGGAGACGCCGGTGCGGGCCGACGTGGGCATGACGGGCGAAATCACCCTGCGGGGGCAGGTGCTGCCAGTGGGGGGCATCAAAGAGAAGATACTCGCCGCCCACCGCGTTGGGCTGAAGACGGTGATCCTGCCCCAGCGCAACGAGCCAGACCTGGACGACGTGCCAGAGGAGGTCAAAGAGGAGATGACGTTCATCCTGGCCGATAAGGTGGATCAGGTCTTTGCCGCTGCTCTGGCGGACCAGCAGCCAGCGGTCAAAAAAGCTCAAAATCCAAAGCCCAAAGGGGGCAGAGGCCCGACCACCTGACCACCCGACCAATAGAGAGGCAGAACCTTTACCCTATCAAGTAGACCAAAGCAACAAAATCGAACGCTCTGGCGATACAGTCCTGGCGCTAAGTAACGACCAGGCCTACACAATTCGCATCCCTGCCAGGGAGAAGCGGGAAGCCATCAATGTTCTGGTTCAGCGTCGCAAAGGCAGGCGACGCAAGTGGGTTATCCTGCAACTGTTCGCTGTGGCACTATACTACTTGATCCGCGAGTTGCCGCCAGGGGAACAGGTCACGATTGACAAAGAATACACGGGCCACGAAGACGACATCAAGAACACATTGCTCCCCTTACTATGGCGAACCGATCCCGATTCCGACGCCGAGAACATTGCCTTCGGGCACGTAGGGAAGAGATCAGCCGCGCACAAAAAGGCCCTGGCCGTGTGTCATGGAAAGGCCGAAGCCGACACAATACTAAAGGCCGATGACCTGCTGAGACAGATCATCGGCCGATAAGACCACGGGAGAGCGGCTCTCGATGTGCCGCCTGCAGCCGCCGAGCATACCGTCCGGTTAAGGATAGGAGCGCGTGCGGCCTCCCGCTCGAACATAATCTTACCACAAGCAGTGAGAATTGTCAAGGAGAGGTCATGGGCAGGCGTTCCCACTGGCCGCCAAGACCACGCCCAGGACGGGTGCCAAAGCTTAAGGAAAGCTCATGGAGAGCACGGTGGAATCGCAGGGCGAAGTGTTGGTCGCCATCATGAACAACTTGCTCGACTTCGTCATTGCGCGTGACCAGCTCCCAAGGAAAGAGTTTCGAGTTCTTGAGTTTTGAGTTTCGGGTTCATCGTTCCACAACTCGAAACTCACAAACCCGAAACCCGTTGTACTTTGGAGGTAGAATGTTAAGAAAAGGCAAAACCCGCATAGATAAACGTTTGGCTTTTTTAGGGCTGAGTTTGGTGGCAGCTTTCCTCCTTGTCAGCCCCCTCGCCTCGGCCCAGCCTGGCGAGCACGTTGACCTCATCATCGTAGAAGGGGTCATAGATCCGTTCACCGCTCAATACGTCGAGCGAGGCCTGGACATCGCCCAAAGTGACGGCGCCCAGTGCCTGATTATCCAACTGGATACGCCCGGCGGATCGGACGCCCCCATGCGGGACATCGTGCAGAGGATGTTGAACTCCTCTGTGCCGACCGTGGCCTACGTCGCCCCCGCGGGGGCCAGAGCAGGCTCGGCAGGGGTTTTCATCACCCTGGCCGCCGACGTCGCGGCCATGGCCCCCGGCACTAACATCGGGGCCGCCCACCCCGTGGACATCACCGGGGCGATAACCGGTACGGTGGGCGAGAAAGTAACCAACGATGCCGCCGCCTACATCAGAGCCATCGCCGAGAAACGAGGGCGGAACGCCGAGTGGGCAGAGGAGGCGGTGCGGGAGAGTGTCTCCATCATAGAGAGGGAGGCGGTGGAGTATCAAGTGGTGGACCTCGTCGCCGACGACCTGACGGATCTGTTGGACGAGATAGACGGCAGGGAGGTGATCACGGCCGCCGGTCCTGTGACCCTGCGGACCCGTGGGGCTCCGGTTCGTATCATCGGCATGAACTTTGCCGAGAACTTCCTGCACGTCATCGTTGATCCCAACATAGCCTATCTGCTGCTTTCCATCGGCACCCTGGCCCTGACGGCCGAGTTCTATCACCCTGGAGCCGTTTTCCCTGGGGTGACAGGGGTCATCTGCTTGATCCTGGCTTTCGTGGCTTTCGGCAGCCTGCCCGTGAACTGGGGTGGGGTGGTCCTCATCATTCTGGCGGTGGTGCTCTTCATCGTGGACATCAAGGTGGCCGGCTTCATGCTCAGCGTGGGAGGAGCCATCGCCTTCGTCCTCGGCTCGCTGATGCTCTTCAGTCCCTTCGCCTCTCCCTCCCCCACCATGCCCCGGCTCACCGTCTCCTGGCCCCTCATCGTTCTCATGACAGCCGCCATCGCTTCTTTCTTCCTCTTTGCCCTTTCGGCGGGGATCAGGGCCCAGCGGGCCAAGGCGACCAGCGGCATCGAGTCCATGGTCGGAGCCACGGGGACAGCGGTTTCGGACCTGGACCCCTGGGGCACGGTTCAGGTCAAGAGCGAGCTATGGAGCGCCATCGCTGAGGAAGGTCCGATCAAGGAGGGAGAACAGGTCAGGGTAGTGAGTGCAAAGGGGGTGAGGCTAAAGGTTATCAAAAAATAAGCTCGTAGTAGCGACTTCAGTCGCTTTAGCTTCGTGAGGACGACTGAAGTCGTCACTACCGTCCAAAACTACGGAACAGAATAAATCACAGAAGGAGGTCAAAATGTTTATTGACATATTGGGTAATCTGGCCACTATATCCTTGTTCCTCTTGCTTGTGGCGTTCGTCTTAGGCATGGCCATCAAGGTCGTGCGGGAGTACCAGCGGCTGGTGATCTTCCGTCTGGGTCGCTCTATCGGCGAGAAGGGGCCTGGAATTGTTTTCGTGATCCCCTTCCTTGACCGGCCAATCCTGGTAGACCTGCGGGAGCAGTTCCTTCAGATCCCGCACCAGACCTGCATCACCAGGGACAACGCCCCCATTGACGTAGAGTTTCTGATCTACTGGAGGGTGGTGAACCCTGCGGACAGTGTGATCCAGGTGGCGAACTTCGCCGGCGCCTCCCAGGGGATCGCTACCACCACTTTGCGGGCCGTGATTGGCGACATTAGTCTGGATGAGGTGCTCTCCAAGCGGGAGGAGATCAACCTGATTCTGCGCGTCAAGATGGATGAGGTCACCGAGCGCTGGGGGGTCAAGGTCACCAGCGTGGAGATTCGGGAAATCGTACCACCCCGAGAGGTGCAAGATGCCATGAACCGCCAACTGGCAGCCGAGCGCAATCGCCGGGCGATGGTCATCGAGGCCGACGGCAAGCGCGAGGCAGCCATTATGGTGGCCGAGGGCGAGAAGCAATCAGCTATCCTCAGGTCCGAGGGGGATCGGCGGTCCTCCATCCTGCGAGCTGAGGGGTTCTCCATGGCCCTGGACAAGATCTTCAAAGTAGCCAAGACAGTGGACAGCAAGACCATGAGCTTGCAGTATCTGGAGGCTCTCAAGGCTCTGGGGGCCAGTCCCGCTACCAAATTCATCTTCCCCATGGAGTTTGCCAACCTCCTCAGACCCTTCACCCGGTACACCGAAAGCGTGGCCAGGGAGGAGGCCAGCCCTACCCCTCCTGAGACGACAGTCGAGCAGGGATAGTCAAACATGTCAACTTAAGAGAACGATCCAGACTTCGGAGGTTTTCAGACGCGATTTCGCCAGCAAACCAACCAGATAATCCCTGTCCTGAGCCTGTTGAAGGGAAGGTAACTTTGCCAGCAGAGTCGCTGCCGGAAGCCTCCGAAGTCTTAAGTTGACACTAATGGATAGTCAAAGGATTTGAATATGCCAAATAACAAAAGAAGTAAGGAAGAGAAATCGCAGTGGGGGCGGATGGATGTCCATATCCACACCCCCGCCTCTGCTGACTTCCAGCAGTCGGGCGTTTCTTATTTGGATGTCCTGCAGGAGGCTGAGAGGAAGGGCCTGGAAATCATAGCCTTCACTGATCACAACACCGTGGCCGGCTACGCGAGGATGCTGGAGGAGATCGAGGAATTGGAGATGCTGGAGCGCCTGGAGCGCCTCCGCCCTCAGGAGAAAGAGAGGCTTCAGGAGTATCGTCGCCTGCGGGAGAAGATGTTGGTGCTGCCCGGCTTCGAGTTGACGGCGACCCTGGGTTTTCACATTTTAGGCATCTTCTCAGAGGAGACCACCGTCCGCGAGCTGGAGCACATTCTCCTGGACCTCAACGTTCCCGCCGACAAGCTGGACGAGGGGTCCACCGAGGTAGGAGCTACAAGCGATGTGTTGACGGCCTACCGGGTGATTGATGAGGCAGGCGGCATCGTGATCGCAGCCCACGCCAACTCGACTCACGGCGTGGCCATGCGGGGCTACGGCTTCGGCGGCCAGACCAAGATCGCCTACACCCAGGACGAGCACCTTCATGCCCTGGAGGTGACGGATCTGGAGAGCAAAGGGCGGCGCACTACCGCGGCCTTCTTCAGCGGCTCCAAGCCGGAATACCCTCGCCGCATGCGCTGCATCCAGGGATCCGACAACCACCGCCTGACCCGCGATCCCAAGGACAACAAATCCTTGGGCATTGGCGACCGGGTCACTGAGGTGCTGCTGCCAGAGCTCAGTTTCGAGGCCCTGCGGCAGGTCTTCCTGGGCGACAATTTCACCCTCACCCGGCCCTATCGGCCTGAGCACGCTCCCTTCGATTACGTCCGAGCAGCGCGGGAGCAGGGAGCCAGCATCGTCCAGTCCTTCCACGAGAGGATGACCCGTCGTGGCGGCCGCCTATATGCCATCATCGCCGACGTGGTGGCCTTCGCCAACACCAACGGCGGCACCATTTACGTGGGCGTTAGCGCCAATCCCAAGACGCCGCCCACGAGCATTGACAATACCCACGATGCCATCGCCGCCCTCAGGACTGAGATCGAGCGCAAGATCACCCCGCCTCTGGAGGTGACCATTGACGTTCAACAGACCGAGGGCAAAGGGGTTTTGCGCCTGGCTGTGCCACGGGGCAACGATCCCCCCTATGCGATTGAGGGCAGCAAGATCTACGTCCGTCAGGAGACAGAGACCAACCTGGCCGTGCGTGACGAGATCGTGCAGTTGGTGAGGCGGGCCCCTCGGCAAGCCTCAGGACAGGCCCTGCAGCCAGCGCCGCCCGCAGAGGAGGAAGCACCCATAGAAGAAGCCGCCGCGGTAGAGGAGGGGCCACCCGTCGTGGAGCCCCCCAAGACAGGGGTGGAGATCGCGACAACGGTGGAGCGGAAGGGCACCCTCTATCACACCATGAAGGATTTGCGCAACGGCAACGAGGTTCGTAACGTAAGCCGCTCCTCGGCCCGGCGGCTGTGGCAATACGCCATCACCCAGAAAGAGCAGCACCCCGTCCAGGTGGACCAGGTGAACTGGCATGGCGACATCGGCCTCTGGAAGAAGAAGCAGCGGGCGGGCAAGGTACGCTACGACTTTGTCCAGCGGGATGCCGAGGGCCAGTTGCACGTCTACTACGGCGTGACAGAGGAGGGCATCCACGGGCCGTGGAGGGAGTTTTTGGAGGGGGAGTAGGAAAAGCAGTCGAATTGCGTGAGGGCAACACTATGTCCCAGAAGATAGCCAACCATGAGGTGCTAACCAGATACCGTGACGCTTTGCTGACCCGCTTTCCGGACCAACTGCAGCGATTGATCCTCTTTGGCTCCCAAGCTAGAGGAGACGCCACAGAGGGATCGGACATTGACGTATTGGTGGTGGTGAGCTGGGGAGAAGAACGTCTGCCCGGTGGTTTCTATGCCGCTCCCTTCAGTGACCCCCGCTGGCAGGCCATTGTTGATACGGCCAGTGACATCTCTCTGGAGCACGGAGTCTACATCTCGCCTCTGGTGATCAGCGAGCAACGGTTTCACGAATTGTCTCCGCTGCTCAAGCGAGCGAAGGAAGAGGGAATAGAGATATGGAGGAAAAGTCAGAGCTGATCCAGGTCTGGCTGGCTCTAGCGGAAGAGAAGCTGGAAGTCGCCCATGAGTTGCTCGATCTGTCCCGCTTTGACGACGCCGTGTCCAAGGCTTACTACGTGATGTTCTACTCGGCCAAAGCCGCGCTCCTGGCCGTTGACGTGGACTTGCGCCGCCACTCCGGTGTCGTGTCTCAGTTCGGTCAGCACTTCGTCAAGGGGGGCTACGCAGACAGGCGGTATAGTCGTATACTCGCAAAACGGCGGGCGGGCAAGGCGCGCTACGACTTTGTCCAGCGGGACGCCGAAGGCCAGTTGCACGTCTACTACGGCGTGACAGAGGAGGGCATCCACGGGCCGTGGA
>CAZVCJ010000162.1:0-9045 GCA_964625745.1 uncultured Anaerolineae bacterium
CTATTCGCTCATTTTGTCAACTGACGCAGCCAAATTTCCATCTACTGAGACTGGATATTAGGATATTGGAAGTTTGAAGTTCGGGCCTAGCAGCCTGTCGGAGAGGAAATGGGATTTGCCCCTCCATCGGTCAGATGCGACATGATTATGGACGATAATCGCGATCCAATCATCGATACCACTGCCACATCACCTGCCAACCTAGGCCATTTTCAACACCAACCAGTTCTTTGGCGCTTTCATCCCACCCTCTCCGCGATCAGTAAGCACAGCGGAAGAAAGGGGCCTTGGCTTAGCTGCTCACCAAGCCATGTAGCCGCTTCAGATTGTAGGCCAGGCTTACTATGTGAGCGACCGCATTCTGGTCATGCATTACGGTGAGTTGGTCGAGCAGGGGCCGGTGGAGAAGGTGCTGGCGGATCCCCAGCACAGTTACACACAACGGCTGCTGGCCGACGTACCTCGGCTGCACGGATGGGGTGCCATTTTTTGACCCAGACGAACATTACATTACATTAAGCCAAAGGTGAAAAAACATGAACGAAAAGATCGAATCCCTGATTGCTCAAATGACTTTGGAAGAAAGAATCTCGATGCTGGCGGGCGCCAATTTGTGGCACACGGTCCCCGTCAAGCGGCTGGGCATTCCAACGATGAAAGTGACGGATGGCCCGATTGGGGCGCGTGGCGCCGGCTTCCTGGCTGGGCCAACTTCGGCCTGTTTCCCTGCCGGAGTCGCGCTGGCCGCGACCTGGAACACGGACCTGGTGGAGCGCGTGGGCAAGGCGCTGGGCGAAGAAACCAAGGCCAAAGGCGCGCACATCCTGCTGGCTCCCACGGTGAACATCCACCGCTCTCCGCTGGCGGGCCGCAACTTTGAGTGCTATTCGGAAGACCCTTATCTCACCAGCCGGATGGCCGTGGCCTATATCAACGGGTTGCAGAGCAAAGGCGTGGGCGCGTGCATCAAACATTTCGTCTGCAACGACTCGGAGTTTGAGCGCCAATCCATCAGCTCTGAAGTGGGCGAGCGCGCTCTGCGAGAAATCTATCTGCGTCCGTTCGAAATCGCCGTTCGCGAAGCCAAACCGTGGGCGGTGATGTCGTCCTACAATCGCATCAACGGCACTTATGCCAGCGAGAACGATTATCTGCTGCTCGACGTCCTGAAAGGCGAATGGGGCTTTGAAGGCATCGTCATGTCCGATTGGTTTGGTACGTACAGCTCCAACGTCGCCCAAGGCGGATTGGATTTGGAGATGCCTGGGCCGGCGCGCTGGATGGGCGAGAAAGCGTTAGAAGCAGTCCGTCGTGGCGAGGTCAGCGAGGAAACCATCAATGGCAAAGTCCGCCGTTTGCTGCGGACAATGGGCAAGGCAGGCCTCTTCGAGCATCCTGAGCTGCAAGCGGAGCAAGCGGTGGATAAGCCGGAACACCGCCGCCTGGCGCGTGAAGCGGCCGCCGAAGCCATCGTTCTGCTAAAGAACAACAAGTCGCTTCTGCCGCTGGATCCAAACGCGGTCAAGTCCATCGCCGTGATTGGCGAGAACGCCCGGTGGCCCTCCTTCATAGGCGGCGGCAGTGTTCGAGTCAACCCCCACTACGTGGTCACGCCGCTCGAAGGCATCCGGAATCGAGCGGGCAAGTCTGTGCAGGTTGACTACGCCTTTGGCTGCGCAGCTCACAAGGACCTGCCAGTGCTCGACAAGAGCTGGTTGGCTGGCGCCCTCACCATGCAGTACTTTGCCAATCGGGACCTGGCCGGCGATCCCGTTCACACCGAAACGACGGACGGACTGGAAATGCTCTGGTTCGGCGATACCCTGCCCCACGTTGATCCGGCCAACTTCTCAGTCCGCTCGACGGGAATGTTCTCGGTGCCCGAAAGCGGAACCTACGAGTTGAGTCTGTCGAGCGTGGGCAGCAGCCGGCTGTTCATTGACAGCGATCAGGTGATCAATCTTTGGGACGATGCAACCTCAGAAGAGAGGCGGAGCAAGAGCACGGAGATTACACTGGCGGCGGGTCAACCGTACCAGTTGCGAATCGAGTACGCTTCGGAACCAGAGTCGCCTTGGCGCAACCTTCGCGTTGGTTGCTTGCTCAAGATACCGGCTGATTCGATTCAACAGGCAGTTGCATTGGCCGCGAAATCCGACGTGGCGATTGTATTTGCGGGGCTGACCAGCGAGTGGGAAAGCGAAGGATTTGATCGGCCGGACATGGAACTACCAGGCGATCAGGCGAAGCTGATTGAGCAAGTCGCCGCCGTCAACCCGAACACCATCGTCGTTCTGAATGTCGGCTCGCCTTTGAACATGAACTGGCTGGACAAGGTCGCGGCAGTGGTACAGGCATGGTATCTCGGCCAGGAAACCGGCCATGCTATCGCCGATGTGCTGTTTGGCGACGTGAATCCTTCCGGCAAACTACCGACGACTTTTCCCAGGCGATTGCAGGACAATCCGGCTTACATCAACTACCCTGGCGAGAACGGCCAGGTGCTTTACGGCGAAGGGCTGTTTGTCGGCTACCGGTACTACGACAAGAAGGATATCGCCCCCCTGTTCCCGTTTGGTTACGGACTCTCCTACACGACGTTTGCCTATCGCAACCTGAAGCTGAGCAAGCCTGAGTACGCCACAGGCGATGCGATTCGCCTCAGCGTGGACGTGGAGAATACGGGGAGCCGGGCGGGTAAGGAAATCGTTCAAGTGTATCTGCGCGATGTCCAGTCACGCTTGATGCGCCCTGAAAAGGAGTTGCGGGCGTTCGCCAAAGTCGCCCTTGAGCCGGGCGAAACCAGGACGATCACGTTCACGCTCGACGAAGAAGCGTTGTCGTATTACGATCCGATGTTGAAACGCTGGGTTGCCGAGGCGGGTGAATTCCAGGTATTGGTGGGCAGCTCGTCCCGCGATATTCGCCTGGCGGCGAGTTTCAACTTCAAGGGCGAGTCATTGTGAGTAGCAGACATAGCGAAACAGACTATAGGTGGTATGTCCTGGCCCTCGCGGCGCTAACCAATACCTTGACGGTGGCCATACCGGTAATGTGCCTGCCGGTACTGTTCGATGAGATATCCGGAGAGTTGGGCTTAAGCCTGGTGCAGGTTGGCCTGGTTTGGGGCATCGGAGCCTTGCCCGGCATATTCACCAGCCTGGTGGCGGGAGCCATTGGCGACCGGTTTGGGGCCAAACGCATCCTCAGTGTGGGCTGTTTGCTGGTTGGTCTGGCTGGCGCACTGCGAGGGCTCTCGAATGATTTTGTCACTTTGGTGGCAACGGTTTCCCTGTTTGGCCTGCTGTCGCCGATGATCCTGATGAACGTCACCAAAACCTGTGGCGTTTGGTTCTCGCAGCGGCAACTGGGGCTGGCCAGTGGGGTCGTTTCGATGGGCATGGCGCTGGGGTTTATGACGAGTTCAATGATCAGCGCCACGTTATTGTCGCCCTGGTTGGGTGGCTGGCGGAACGTTTTGCTTTTCTACGGGGTTATTGCTATGGCCATCAGCATCCCCTGGTATTTATCGCGGCCCTCGCCAAATGACGTTGAGGTATCAGTCGGTGAGACAAGCCCAAGGTCTTTGCGCCAGAGCATGTCGCACGTGGTTCGGATCCGAAATGTGTGGCTGCTTGGACTTGCCCTGCTGGGCATCAGCGGTTGTATTCAGAGCACACTGGGTTACCTGCCCCTGTATTTGCGGGGGCTTGGCTGGCCAGAGGCTGTTGCTGACGGGGCCTTGGCCGCCTTTCATGCGATTAGCATGGTCTTCGTCGTCCCCATTGCCTTGTGGTCCGATAGACTCGATTCCAGAAAAGGAGTGTTGATGGCCGCTGCGCTGATGATCATTGCAGGCGTGGGGCTGTTGTCAATTGTTGATGGTACGATAGTGTGGGTTGCGGTGAGCATGGCCGGCCTGGTGCGGGACGGCTTTATGGCCGTCTTTATGACCATGGTCATCGAAACAGAGGGGGTAGGGGCCACGTATGCGGGCACAGCAACTGGTCTGGTGATGGTTTTTTCGGGGCTGGGGAATTTAATTGCGCCCCCCCTGGGCAACAGTCTGGCGAATATTGCACCGGGCTTACCTTTTACTTTCTGGGCGGCCCTGGCCGCAGCGGGTTTCCTGGTGCTCTATTTGCTCAAAGAGCGAGGCGTAGAGAAAGCTCTGGCGGCAACGTGATGGCTGCGATATATTCCTGGGCTGTACGATGCCCCTTCTTTATTTGGGAAGGGGCTTTTTGTTGCCTGGTACTTCCCAATCACCCCGTTACGGTGTATAATGTACACGTAATCTCAGCATGGGAGGGCAATTGATGAAAAAGATTCGAGTACTCATCGCCAAACCGGGCCTGGACGGCCACGACCGGGGGGCCAAGGTGGTAGCTCGCGCCCTGCGCGATGCAGGGATGGAGGTCATCTACACCGGATTGCGCCAAACGCCGGAGATGATCGTGGAGGCGGCTCTGCAAGAGGACGTGGACGTGGTGGGCCTCTCCATTCTGTCGGGAGCCCATACGACGCTCTTCCCTCGAATCATCAATCTTCTGAAAGAGAACGGCCTGGACGACGTGCTGGTCCTGGCCGGCGGGATCATCCCCGATGAGGATGTGCCGGCCCTCAACGAGCTGGGTGTCCGAGGCATTTTCGGGCCGGGCACGTCTACGGAGCAGATTGTGGAGTTCATCCGGGGAGAAGTTGGCGAGTAACGAGTTCACTCGTTGACTTGTTACTCGTTACCTCGTTACTCATTGACTCATGACACCACGCTATGGAACTCACCCAACGCCTGCTGACGGGCGACTGTCGCGCCATCGCCCGTCTAATTACGATAATCGAAAACGACGGGGCTGAGGCACAGGAGGCTCTGGCCGCGCTTTATCCTCACACTGGCCGCGCTCACATCGTGGGCGTGACGGGCGCGCCGGGCACGGGCAAGAGCACCCTGGTCAACGAGCTGGCCAAGGTCTACCGACAGAGTGGCCGCACGGTGGGCATCATCGCCGTGGATCCCACCAGTCCTTTCTCCGGCGGGGCGCTCCTGGGCGACCGCATCAGGATGCGGGACCTGTCGGGCGATGCGGGCATATTCATCCGCAGCATGGCCACTCGCGGCAGCCTGGGCGGCCTGGCCCGGGCCACCGCCGACGCTGTAAAAGTGCTGGACGCCGCTGGCTACCAGACGATTATCGTGGAGACGGTGGGGGCTGGCCAATCGGAGGTAGACATTGCCCAGGCTGCCCACACTACCATCGTGGTGGAGGCGCCGGGGATGGGCGACGAGATCCAGGCTTTTAAGGCCGGCATCACCGAGATCGCCGACATCTTCGTGGTCAACAAGGCTGACCGAGAGGGAGCCGACAGCACCGCCCTGGCCCTGCAGATGATCCTGGACCTCAACCACTCCTCGCACCTTTCGCTCCAGGCTCCTGAGTGGCGACCTCCCATCTGTAAGACGATAGCCCTCCACGGCGAGGGCGTCGGCGCGGTGATAGAAGCCATCGAAGAACACGCCGCTTACTTGCGGGAGAGCGGGAATCTCCAGCGGCGCGAACGAGAGCGTATCGAGCGGGAGCTCAGGAGTATCATCACTCAGGAGATGACGAGGAGCTTCTTCGAGAGATTGGACGAGGCGCAGTTCGATAGCCTCGTTGACAGCATCATTCGCCGCGAGATGGATCCGTATTCGGCGGCCGTGCTTCTTCTCAAGAGGTGACATGCCTGAACTGCCGGAAGTTGAAACCATCGTCCGGGGCTTGCGCGAGCCTCTCGTGGGTCGCCAATTCACCGGCGTTCGTGTCGGCTGGGAGAACCTGGTCGCCAGGTGCTCGGTGGAGGAGTTCAAACGCCGCCTCGTGGGCCAGAGGATCCTCGGCGTGAAGAGGCGAGGCAAGTACCTGGTCTTCACCTTGTCCGGCGGGGGAAACCTGATCATCCACTTGCGGATGACAGGCCGGCTCTCGATCAAGAACTCCGACAACGAACTCGACAAGCACGATCACCTGATCTTCGAGCTGGACGATGGGCGGGAGCTGCGCTTCAACAACGTGCGCAAGCTGGGCCGGGTCTACCTGGTGGAAGACGAGGACGAGATAGTGGGCAGACTGGGGCCGGAGCCTTTGGACGACGATTTCACCCCGGCCGATTTCGCTGCCCTCCTCTCTGGAAGGCGGGGCATGATCAAGCCCCTGCTGCTGAACCAGCAGTTCATGGCCGGCATCGGCAACATCTACGCCGACGAGGCCCTCTTCGCTGCCTGCATCCACCCTGAGCGCAAGGCCGACACGCTCACGGCTGGGGAGATCGAGCATCTATATCACGCTATCTGCCAGGTGTTGACCCAGGGAATTCAGAATCGGGGGACCACCTTCAGCGATTACCGCGATGCCGGGGGGAGAGAGGGGGGAAATCAGGAGTACCTTAGGGTGTTCAGGCGCGTGGGCCAGCCCTGCCCTCGCTGCGGGACGCCCATCGAGCGCACGGTGGTGGGTGGACGGGGGACGTACTTCTGCCCCAGGTGCCAGAAGTGACCGATGTAGGAGATATGCGTGGAGAGCACAATAGCCATTCGAGCCGGACGTGTCTTGACTCCGTTGGAGAGCATGGCCCCAGGCACAATCCTCATCGAGGACGAAAAGATCACGGCGGTGGGGCCGTCAGCAGAGATATCCATCCCCGACGGTGCTACCGTCATTGACGCTCCAGACAAAGTAGTGGTGCCGGGCTTCATTGACACCCACGTGCACGGGCGGGACGGACACCAGTTCGGCGAGGATGCGGAGACCACGACCCAGTTATGCCAGAGCATCGCCAGCGCAGGGGTGACGGCCCTTTTGCCTACCCTCGGAGGGCAGCCTACTTTCGAGGAAATTCTAGATCGCATAAGTGTTGTGCGGCAAGTGATGGTGCACGGCACCGGCGGGGCGGAGGTGCTGGGCATCCACATGGAAGGCCCTTGCCTCAGTGGGGCTGAGACGGCCCGGGGATCGCAGGATGTTTCCAGCTTGCGACAGCCCTCCATCAAAGAGCTGCACCAGATGGTGGAAACAGCGGAGGGCACCATCCGCAAGATGAGCATCGCCCCTGAGCTTGACGGCGCGCTCGACGTCATTCGCGAGCTGGTCAGGTTGAACATCGTGCCGTCGGCGGCCCACTCAGCGGCCACGTACGAGCAGGCCATGGAAGCAGTGCAGGCTGGACTGAGTTGCGCCACGCACACCTTCAACGGTATGATCCCCTTGCACCATCGCCAGCCGGGTTTGCTGGGAGCGATACTCACCTGCGACGAGATTAACGCCGAATTGATTCCCGATGGGCAGCACGTCGGTTCTGTAGCCATGGGAATCCTGTTGCGCTGCAAAGGGGTGGATGGAATACACTTCGTAACGGACAACACCGCCTGGGCAGGCATGCCCAATGGCACCTATGATTGGACCGGCGGCCAGAAGGTGGTGAAAGAAGATCATCGCGTCTACGTAGTGGGGGGCACCCTGGTGGGTAGCGTCGCCTCCATGAACTTCGGCGTGAGCAATTTCGCCCGCTCCACTGGCTGCTCACTGGCCGAAGCCGTCAAGATGGCCAGTTTGAATCCCGCGCTCGTCATCGGCGTGGCTGATCGCAAGGGCAGCCTGGAGCCTGGCAAAGATGCCGACCTGGTCATCATTGATGAACAAGTGAACGTCTATCTGACCATGGTGAAAGGGCAGGAGGTTTACCGCGCCGACGGGGGATAGATCATCGTGAACGCAGACCTCTTGCTAGGCGTAGATATTGGCGGCACCAAGGTGGCGACGGTGATCGCCCGTCCATCCGGTCAGATCCTGAAGCACCTCAGCACTCCGACCGACCTCAGCGCCCGTGCCCTTGGAGCTTTCTCGGAAAGTCCCACGTCCTCTGGCATCGTCGTCACCGAGGGCCTGCCCTGCCTGGAGATGGACGTGCTGAATCACCTGGAGACCCTGGCGCCCGACGACGGGGACTACTACCACAATCGCTACCTGGACATTGACGGGCGGCTGGGCTTTAACGCTGGCTCTCACCTGAAGAGCATTCTGGGGGGGATAAACGCCTTCTTCCCCATCGAGGACGGTCAGATAGTGAAGGGGGGGCGTCAGCGGATCTACTTTGCCGAGTACGACGGCCCTCTGGCACGAACCTACGTCGTACAGGTTTTGGGCACCGCTTAGGTGGGCCAACAACCAATGGATAGCTCCAACTCACGAAAGATCAAAGAGGGGCTGGTCAACACATGACCAGCCCCTCTGCGTTTTGCGTCATCGCAACCAAGCTATGCAGACAATTCTGGTATGATCACTTCCATCACATCTTCCAGGCAGGTCTCGAAAGAAGGCTGCCTGTTCTCTTGCCGCCCGGCGTGTTTATGGTGAGGGAAGTTATCAAGCTGTTTGTGATGGGGCGAGTTATCCCAGCCGATCTTAAGCCGGTTGTCAGGTGTAAGCCAATAGTAACTGTAGTGCACGAGTTTGCCGTCATCCCACTCCTCAGCTACCCTGAGACTCGTGTCATCAGAGAGGTAGATGATGATCTTCATGTACTCATCCTCGATCTTGAGTGGGAGGATTGCTTTGATGTACTCTCCGTACTTGGCGTAGATGATGAGTACCCTCGTCTGTATCATCTCTCCAGCTCATGCTCTTTCCGAGACGCTCATCAATACATCAAGCGTGTTCTGCGTTTTCTCGTGCACCCTGGCCCAGTAATGCCATTCTATGTAATCCTCGTGCATTTCGTAGTCAGCATCCTCTGGCAGCCCTTCGCTCTCCAGCACGTCGAGGGTTGTGCCATATTTGGCTTCGAACTCTCTCACGTTCTCCTGGGCCTGTGCCAGTCGTTTTTGCAGGTCTAACAGCCTGAAGGCAGTGCCGATATTGAAGATCTCCCTCTGATCTTCCCGTGGCAAGGTTACAAAGACGTCGCTGACATTTGAGAGTGTAAGTGTTTTCGTGCTCATTTTGCTTGCCTCCCCCCTTTTTGGGGATGGTTCACAATAGGTTGACACTTTGACAATCACATAGGCTTGAC
>CAZVCJ010000163.1:0-8970 GCA_964625745.1 uncultured Anaerolineae bacterium
GATGTGGCTGCCCGTCTGGTGGTCAATCTCGAAGCCGGCGCGCTCCAAAGCCCGGACGACCTGGCGCGGTTTTACAGTGGGCAGGCGGGGCATCACGCAGGCTCCAGGGCCACACTCAACCGCCCGATGAACTGCTCTTCGGCGGACTCAATGGGGATAGGTTCGCCGTGTTTACGCAAGCTGGCGCAGTAGGCACGGATGGCGTCAGCGGCCATTTCGTGGGCTTCTTCCAGGGTGCGTCCCTCGGTGTAGCAACCTGGCAGGGCCGGCACGGAGACGAGGTATCCACCCTCAGGCTGACGTTCGATGACTACTGTAAACTGGTATGTGTTCATCCTTCATTCACCTTTCCGGACGTGCTCATCAGCACTGATTATAGCATAGAAAATCAGCCAGGTCAATTGACGCGACCTTTGTCGGTTGAGAGGAGTTAGCGGATCGTGCATGGAGCCAATCCGTGAATTCTGTCCCATCCTGTTCTGGAGGTGTAACATGAAACGTATACGCGTACATCGCATGGTGGCCGTGGCTTTGGGACTGCTGGTGGTGATGATGCTGGTAGGGCTGACGCCGGTGGGTGGGGTGCGGGGTGAAGAAGAGCCAAAGGGGTCAGCAACACCTGGGACTCCTCTGGCAGTGGATCCACAAGCGAAGTGGGAGACATATGCGGACACAAAGTATGGCTACGCCCTCGATTACCCATCAGGCTGGTATCTTGTACCTCCATCTAGTCAAGGTAAAGGGGGTGGAGTTCAGGTCTGGAGTTGGCCTGGATTTCAGACCGTAGGAAGTGACCGTAATTATGTACCAGCTACAGAGATGGTTCTTGAGGTCTTTGTAACGGAGAACCCGCATGGGATTTCTCGCGATGAGTTCTTGCTCCAGCAATCGAAAGAGCTCGGGGCAGAGTACTCGGTTAGGATCAAAGAACATGTTTGGGTTGACAATGTGTCTGTGTCAAGATACGAATGGAAATTTGGCGCACACACAGGAACCACCGTTCTCTTCGACAGAGGCACAGCCTTTTATGAGGTAACTGCCCATCCAGTACAATCTCAATATGCTCGATATTTCGAGCATATTCTCGCCTCCCTGAGATTCTTCCCCGCTTCCGGCTTCCTAGAGCAGGCATCAACGGAGGCAAACAAGGTCGTAAGCGCCACGCAAGCTCTATCAGCTCAACCGGAGTTCAAGTTTCCGTGGGCTTCTCCTGACAGTTGGTACTACACTGGAGGGCCTCATGCCTGGCCACCGTACAGTGGCGGCCCCCGATCAGGGTTAGACCTTGCCCCTGGCCCCAATCCCAGAGTCCTATCAGCAGCTGGAGGGACGGTTACCTATGCTCGGAACATGGGTGGCACGGCCGGTAATGTCATCAAGATCAATCACGGCGACGGTTGGGAAACTTGGTATCTGCACTTGGCTAATGGAAGCCTTCGGGTCGGAGTGGGTGATAGCGTTGGGCAAGGTCACTATATCGCGGATGCAGGCACCACTGGGGGGTGGCCATTGCATCTGCACATTGAGCTAATGCACAATGGCCAACATGAATCCTGGGGCCACAAGGTAATCAATGACTGGACAGTGCATGAAGGTTGTGAAGGTTACACTGGAGACGACCCAAAGGGATCGTGCACGACCACTGAGTATAATGGCTACATTCACCAGAACGGCACAGGCAGACAAGTAATCCCATGGGCACCAGCAGGCCCAGAGCAGAGAGTTGCGTCTAACAATCAACAAGATGTTGGCAGAGGCTGCGATGCTCCCGTCCTCCAAGCACCAAGCAATGGCCATGTCGAGAGGGACGGCCGCACCATCACCTTCCGCTGGGATAATGTTGACTGCACCCACGATGGCTTCACCTTCCGCGTGAAGACAGTGCCCACGATGGACTCCGGCGGCGAGACGGTTGTGGACACCGGCGAAGGAGGAACGCAAAGAACTGAGACTTTCGATTCACGATGGGACAACCGAGATCTGTACTGGTCAGTCAAAGCAGCCAACGCTCCAGGTGGGGCAGATTGGGCACCTGCCCGTACCTTCCGCATTGAGCCAGAACCGCCCAATAATCCCCCCTCCATCTCCTTCGACACCGCCAATAGCAGCAGCGCCAACCGCATTGAGAGCCGTGAGCGCGACTGGGCCTTCCGCGGCACCGCCAGCGACCCTGAGGGCCAGCTCAGCGAGGTCGAGTTCCGCTGCTCCGGCGACAACTGTGGCTCGTACTACAGTCGGAGCGGCCTGGGCAACTGGACGTACGAGCGGCACGATATGGCCGGTCGGAACGACGTCTACTTCGTCGCCAAAGACGACGAGCACAGCACCGCCAGCCGCCACCTGGACCTGAACATTGACTTGGCCGCCCCCAACACCACCATCAGCCTGAATAACGAAGCCAACCCCGCGCGCTGGCTCATCTGGTTCACTGGCCCAGTCCAGGTGCGCCTGACAGCCGAGGACGGCAACACCAGCCGCGCCCGCTCTGGCGTGAAGGAGATCCACTACCGCCTGGACAGCGGTGGCTGGCAGACGCGAAGCGGTAGCTCCACGTCGTTCACCGTCAGCGACGACGGCACCCACACCGTCGAGTACTACGCCGTAGACAACGTCGGCAACCAGGAGACCACCCGCAACGCGACCTTCAAGATTGATCAGACGCCCCCCAGCCCGCCGTCTGGTGTCAGCGAGACCCACGGCGTGGTCAGCAACCAGTGGCAGAAGGCCCACAACACCCCCACCTTCACCTGGGCTGCCTCCAGCGATGCCACCTCTGGGGTGTGGGGCTACCAGTTCTACTTTGGCACCGATCCCAACGGCGTGGCCTACAACACCTTCCTCGCCAGCGATCCACGGGAGTGGACGCCGCAGCCGGGCGGCGTGCGCACCGGCACGTACTATCTGCGGGGTAGAACGGTAGACCGCGCCGGCGAACCCAACTGGGGTCGCGGCAACTGGAGCGACTGGGCTGATCTCTTCACCTTCTGCTACGACGGCACGCCGCCGGAGAACCCCGGCGAGGCCACCCATGCCGATGAGGACATCACCAACGACACCTGGCAGAGCATTAGCAGCCAGGCCGACTTCGACTGGGATGAGCCTCACGACAAAGGCTCTGGCATCAAGGGCTACTACGTCTACTGGGGGAACGACACGGAGGGCACCAGCAGCGACTTCATCACCGACAGCAGCTTCCAGTTGGCCACGCCGCTGTGCGGCGAAAACGAAGCCTGCACGGGCTACCTGCGGCTGCGCAGCGTGGACAAGGTGGACAACCAGGCCGAGGACTGGAGCACCGCCTTCGTGTTGCGCTACGACAACGCCCCGCCCACAGCCGACTTCACCTTCAATGGCGGAGCGACCCAGACCACCCAAACCCTGGTCACTCTGCACATCGCCGCCAACGACGAAGGCAGCGGGGTGCGGGCGATGAGGCTCTCTGGCGACGGGAGAAACTGGACCACGTGGGAGGTCTACGCCACCAGGCGACCCTGGGCCATCACGCATATCAGCCGCCAGTGGTGGCCGGTGTACCTGCAGGTACAGGATGGAGTAGAGTTGGTGTCGGAGGTCATCTCTCGCACCATCTACCTGGACGTGAACCCACGCCAGCCGCGCTCGGAGAGCTTCCGCCTGTTCGACCACACCCTGAGCGCGGGGGCAGGGGTGTACACCGCTACAACCGGCACGGGCGAGGTTGTCTACAAGGGCCGCGGCACCGTGGGCCAGGTGATGGACTCGGCCAAGATCAACAGCTTGAACTACACCATCGTCGGCGGCTATGAAGCGGGCAGCCAGGCCCTCCCCATTGAGCAGGTGGGCCACGACGAGTTCACCTTCATCAACGGCATCTTCGCCTCAGGGACGGGGGCAACTACCTTGACATCCACTCTCTACGTGATGATGGGCACTCTGGGGGAGCCGGGCCTGCCCAACAACGAGACCACCCTGACCAACAGCGGCTTCCAGCACCAGCCGGGCTTCCTGGCGGCGGCACCCTCGGCGGCCACGCCCACACCTACACCCACACCAGGACCGCCCCCCCCGCCGACCCCCACGCCGGCTTGCGAGTTCCCGCAGATCAGCATCAACGACGGGGCGCTGTTCACCAACGATCCCGACGTGACCCTGGGCATCTGCGCTCCGTACGCCGCAGAGATGATGCTCAGCAACGACGGTGGCTTCGGCGGTGCCGAATGGAAACCCTATGCCGCAAGCAAACCCTGGACGCTGACCACCTATGGCCAGCACGTGCTGCCGCGCTTCGTGTATGCCGCCTTCAAGGACGCCGACGGCACGACGCACGGCACTTACTTCGACGACATCATCCACGACCCCAACGCGCCAGAAGGCACCATCAGCGTGGGGGACAGTGTGCCGCTTGAGACAGTGTTGCAGGCGGCAAAGGGTGGCGATGTTGCGGAAGGGGCAGGGGTGCTGTTTGACATCGCTGGAGTGCGGTACGTGCAGCGGCTAGGGGACACGGTCCTGGAGCAGCCGCTGGTGTTGCTGTCGGTGGGGCCGGAGGGTACGGTGGACATTTTCGTCAACGCCCAGGACGACAACAGCGGTCTGGCGGAAATGCAGATCAGCGCCAGCGCCGACTTCAGCGATACCGACTGGGAGTCCTACTCAGCCTTGAAGCCGTGGACGCCGGAGGGCGGCGATGGGGTCAAGACAGTCTACGCCCGCTTCCGCGACAGCGCTGGCAATGTTTCGGCCTCGGCAGAGGACAGCTTTGCCCTGGACACCCAGCCACCATTTGGGGGCATTGCCATTGATCAGCGAGTGGTGGGGCCTGACACCATGGGCACGACGGTGTACCTGGGAGCGGAGGACAACCTGGAGGGCGTGGGGGACATGCGGATAAGCGCCGATCCTGCCTTCACCGACATCGCCTGGCAGCCCTACACCACCACCCTCACCTGGCCCATCTCCCTGACAGCTCAGAGCGAAGGGGCGCTGTATGTGCAATACCGAGACCTGGCAGGGAACGCCTCGGAGGTTTACAGCGATACCTACCTGGTGGATACCACGCCGCCGGTAGTGTACGTGGAAGTGGCATCAGGAGACACCCTGACCCGCACCGTCACGGTGCTGGCCTACGACGAGCTGGCAGCGGTAGAGACCATGTACCTGAGCAACGACCCGCTGATGATCGAGGGGGTAGTGACGCTGCCCTACACCTACACGGCGGAGTGGGTCTTCGACGAGCGGCGGGTGGTGTGGGTGCAGGTGGAGGACAGCGTGGGGAACTTCTCGGAGGCATACCCGGCTTGCGCAGGCATCTCTCCTACCCCGACCCCAACCCCAACGCCGACTGGTACGCCAACGCCAACTAGCACTCCAACGGCAACCCCCACGGCCACTGCGACGATGACGCCGACCAGCACACCTACAGACACGTCAACAGCAACTCCCACGGCTACCGCAACGATGACACCGACCAGCACGCCGACTGCTACGCCTACGCCAACATTTACCTACCAGGTCTATCTCCCGCTGCTGAGAAAACCCGTTAGTGATCGTGGACATCACGCTAGCGACCAGATGTTGGAATACCTCCGTTAGGGACACCGACTACGATCCTACCTACGATCTGGACAGCGACGGCGATAGCGCCATCGTCGGCGGCATGGCCTTCCAATACGAGTTCTTGAATGAGGTGGACAACGCGGCAGGAACCATTGATTACGCCGCAGGGAGCATGTCCAGCTTCCCCTCCGGCGCCTTCACCCTGGCCACCATCCGTTTCAGAGCTACGGCAGGAACAGGGAATACTGTGGCGACCTTCAACCTCGCCTCCCCCAGAGAGACCAAGATCACCTTCGGCGGCAACAACCTGACCTTCGACGTATTGGAGGGAAGCGTGATCACAGGCTATGAGAACTACCTGCCCTTTATCATGAAAAGCTATTCTGGTCCATAGAACGAGTACATCAAGCACGTGAAAGGCCACGAAAGGCGCGAAATACTTTCGTGGCCTTCTTGTATTTTTTCTACGCTTCGCTCTGTTGCAGTATCTGCTGTTCGATTTCTTCGATGAGGAAGGGCAGGTTGGGGCGGGTGAAGCTCAGGTCGGGGGCTGGGGCGCGATAGTGCTTGATGCGCCGCACTGAGCCTGTCGAAGTGTCGGGAGGAATGTGCTTGTGGCGGGGATGGGTGCTGGCGACCGTCACGAGTTTGGGACATGCCAAAGCTGCTCTCCAAGGGCATTATGGGCGAACGTAGTAGCGACTTCAGTCGCTTTTGCGGCGGGAACGACGGCTGAAGTCGTCACTACGTGTCCCCAATGCGATACGCTCACGAATCTGGCCCAGGGCTTTGGGACAACTCTGGCGCAAGAACTCGACTTACCCCCCTCGTTGCCCCAGGGCCAGGTAGCGGTCAGGCTGATCCCACACCCTCACTTGTCCCAGCCCCGCCTCTCGCAGCAACTGCCGCATCACCTTCTCGTCGGGGATGGTATCGTGGGCCACGACACCACCTACGGAACGGTGGAACTCGTTGATTGCCTGGCGGCTGGCGGTGTGGCAGATGGCCAGCCGCCCCCCCTTCCTGAGAACGCGGCCGGCCTCGGCCAGGGCACGCCGCTGGTTGGGGAAGTGGGGGAAGACGGCGTTGCAGATCGCCCAGTCGAAGGTCTCAGCCCGGAACGGCAGCCGCTGGGCGTCTCTCTGGACGTAGGCAACCGGCTGCCCCTTGGCCTGGGCACGCCTGAGCATCTCACACGAGAAATCGAGGGCCGCAACCCGGCTCTCCTTACTTCAGGAGCAACGGCAAGAGCACTCCGGTGTGATTCATCCTTCCTCCGCTTCCGAACCCTTTGGAGACGGATGCCAGTGGGTCTCCCAGTGGCGATGGGGATGGTGGTGCTCGGCTCCGGCGTGGAGGTGACGGTGCTGGTGGATGAGGTTGGTGCGCAGCAGCAGCTCATCATCGGCCAGTATCTCGTGGGGAAAACCCCGAGCTGCCAGGCGGTGGTCTTCCCCCATGACGTAAGCCTGCCGGGCCACGATGTCGGCGATTTCCAGATCGTGGGTGGCCACCACAAGCGTCTTCCCCCGCTCGGCCAGCGAGAGGAGGAAGTCAATCGCCCAACCCCGGGTGCGGGGGTCCAGGTTGGCCGTTGGCTCGTCCAACAGCCACACCTCCGGGTCGAGGGAAAGGATGGAAGCCAAAGTCACCTTTTTCTTCTCCCCCTCGCTGAGGTTGTATGGTGCCCTGTCCCGCAGGCTTTCAATTCTCAGGACCTCCAGGGCCCCCTCCACCCGCGCCACGACCTCCTCCCTCGGCAACCCCAGTTGCAAGGGAGCGAAGGCCACCTCGTCCCAGACGGTAGGGGAGAAGAGCTGCACGTCGGGGTCCTGGAAGACCAATCCTACCCGACGGTGGAAGGCGTAGGCATCATCCTGAAACATTTTCTCCGTCAAGGGCACGCCAAAGGCCCTGACCTCACCCGCCGTGGGAAAGTAGAGGCCATCCAGGAGCTTGAGCAGCGTGGATTTGCCCGAGCCGTTGGCCCCCAGGATAGCCACCCTCTCCCCCCTCGTGACAGTGAAGTTGATCTCTCGCAGGGCAGAGACGCCGTCCAGATAGTTGTAACTGACCTCTCTGAGCTCGAAGATTTTGTCGGTGGGCCCCTGGGTTTTCTCTAAGAGCGGGAGGTTGGACCTGTCCCCAGAGGCCAGCGAATTTATTTCCATACTACCTCCCGCAAACCAATCAGCAGAATTACGCCCAGGACAAATCCGCTCCAGGCCGCATCTCTCCACCTCAGACGGGAATCGTCCAGGAGGAATGCCTGACCGTTCCAGCCCCGGGAGAGCATGGCCAGGTAGACCTCGTTGCTCAGGTGATAAGATTTGCCCAAAAGGAAACCCAGCCGGGCGGTGATCCAGTGATGCTGCTCCCTGATATGGGTGGGCCCCACCGTGCGGCTCCTGCGGGCCAGGAACATGGCCTCCACCACCCGCAGGAAGAGGAAGATGTAGCGATAGGTCATCCCCAGGATGAGGATGCCCACCTGGGGGAAGCGAAGCACCGAGAGCGCCTTGAGCAGCCGCATCCATTCCGTGGTCAGGACCAGAAGCACGGCGAAGGAGACCGACGTAGCCACACGGGTGACGAAGATGGCCGCCCCCCGCAGCCCCTGCTCGGTGATGGCGATCTCGCCGGGGAGATGGATGGGCCCCCACCGCCAGGGCTCGGAGAAGCTGACCAGGGTGACCATCGCTCGCCCCGGCGTGATGAAGTTGAAGATGGCTGGCAGAGCGATGGCCCCGGCGAAGAGGGGGATGAAGACCCAGACCCGCTTGACGAAGAAACCCAGGGGAATCCTCGCGGCCAGGGCCAGGAGCAGGGTCAGCAGATAGAGACCCACCAGGGTCT
The DNA here is from genome assembly GCA_964625745.1 of uncultured Anaerolineae bacterium. Lineage (GTDB taxonomy): Bacteria > Chloroflexota > Anaerolineae > VGOG01 > VGOG01 > CAZVCJ01. Next base: position 8,392 of record CAZVCJ010000163.1, read on the forward strand.
CCAGGCGATGTGTCATGGCGGTGGCGAGGAGAAACACCAGGAAGGTAATGACCTTCACCCGAGGGTCAAGGCCCTGCAACAGGCCGGGGAGGCGGGCGTAGCGGGTGGCGAAGACCGCCCGCTCGATGGCCTCGGTGAGCTCGGCCAGCGTCTTGGCGACGAAATCCCTGCGGGAGGTTAGCAACCTCCCGCAAGGTTCCCAGGGTCGCGCCACCTCAGCCCTCTCTCCGGGCCAGAGCCCGCCCCAGCCCCCAGGTAAGGACAACAACCAGGGCCATACCGATGATGGCCGAGGCGATGTAGCCCGGCACATCCCCCAGGCTGGGGATGGTGTAATCGGGCAGCGGAGCGCTCCATATCTCGGCGAACCTGGCCAGCCCCTTCGGGACGTAGCCCAGCATGTCGGAGAACTCGTCGGCTCCCCACTCACCCCAGGCCGTGCCGGAGGCCAGCAGCCCCAACGGGGAGAGGAGCGCCAGTACCCCTAAGCCAATCCACAATTTGTTGATTCCTTTCATGCTGCCACCTCCTTTTTGGCCTTCAGTTCCATCAGCGATGGCATGGCTCGATACAGGAAAG
>CAZVCJ010000164.1:0-8946 GCA_964625745.1 uncultured Anaerolineae bacterium
CACGCCGCTGCATAATTCTCGCACATAACGCAAATCTTGTAGAGTAATTCTATATCGTCCTGCGCCACTTCGCTATGTAACTATCCCCAAAGGAGACCAAGTTCGCAAGTTGTATTTTACTGAGCCTCGCGATTCCGTGGTGATACAGGCTGTTATCAATGTAATCGGCCCAGTTTTTGAGGCCGAATTTAGCGAGTGTAGCTTCGGCAACCGCCTTAACATTGGCGACAGAGAAAGCCACGACATATATCGCCGATGGCAGGACCAGTACAACAGTTACGTCTCGGTCGTACGCAGTTTCCTAGATGAAGGGCCCGACGCTTGGTACTTGATCACTGACATTGAGAATTTCTACCCATCCATCCGTCTTGAGCGGCTCCGTGGACTAATCGCAGCCAAAGTAACTAGTGAACGTACCCTCGCTATCATTGAATTGTTTCTAAATCTCCAAGCTATAAACCTTGACGAACAACTGGAGCCAATCGAAGGCTTGCCAGTGGGAGCGATTTATGCCCATTTCTTCGCTAACTTCTATTTGACCCAGTTTGATAATCTAGCAGTCCAATGCACTCGGGGATACGCTCGATATGTTGATGACATCTGTTTAGTCTGTCAAGACAAAAACAGTCTGAAAGCAGCGGAGCGACTTCTGGGAGAGTACTTAGAGCGATGGGATCAAGGCTTCAAGGCCATAAAGACTGAGCGGCGCTCAGTCAAGGAGTGGGGGCCGCTAATTGATCATACACGCAAGATGAAGTACGCAAGAAGGCTGGACTTTATAGGGGCACTCGATTTTAGTCCAGAGCAAATCGAGGCCGTGAGTGATGCGGAACGCCTCTTCCGTGACTTGTATCTCGTCGTTGAGAAAGAGGGTGACGTTGACAGACTAGTTGAGGATGCAGGATTCGTCATCAGCCGGTTGAAGAAGCTCAGAGAGCCAAATCTTGATAGCGTAGTCTATTCATTACTGGAAATGCGTCCTTTAAAACCTTCGACCTTGCGAGTAGCCCTGAGTTGTCTGCTTGAGATCGAACTTCCCAACCCTTCTCAAAGATTCCAACAATACTTGGTTCGTCGAGGAGATGACTGGGGCTACAGTCGAATTAACCTGCTGCAGATTCTGCCGTATTTCTCTCAGAATGCTGGAGAGATGAAGAGGCTGCTAATCGAAGAGTTCTCACAAGATCCCAGTTACCTAGTAAGGGCCAATACGTACTGTGCACTCAAGATTTTGGCAGAGCGTGGAGCAATTTCGCTAAGCATTGAGGAATTGCGTCACCGTAGAGAAACAGAGACTTCACCTTATGCCTTGCAGCGCTTGCTTGATTGTTATGCGGTGGTTTCAGAGGACGCGGTCTGGCTTTCCCTTCTTTCTGTTGTAAGACCGGATAGCCCCGAGCAGGCAGCGGCAGTAGCCAGAGCATTTTGTCAGTTGTTGGAGTCCAAGCGCATAGAGCCTGCGCTATTAGAGAGTGTCTTGCCAGCATTTGAGCGCATTAAAACTCCTGACGTGGAAAGCTACATACATCTCTTCTACCTTACTTCAAGATTTGGTGCCTTCTGGATGATTTCTCAGATCCTGAACAAGGCACGCGACCAGATTGGTGAACAACTATCTAATGAGCTGTTCTCAATTGTAGCGCTGGAGGTCATAGAAGAGCTCGCGTTACAGACTCAACTTGGGCGACTGTATCAATTCTCTGACTTCGTGAATCGAGTCGGATTAAGAACCGAAGCAAGCTTAGGATTTGAAGAGGTCATAAGTCGCACTCGGGACGTTGAGCTGCGGCAACGAGCGCGAGTTCACCGAGATGCACTAAGGCAGGCTTCGGTTTCAATTGGACTACCTGAGTGGTATGCAAATGATCCAACCTGTAACCGTGGTTTATATCGTGAATCAAAAGGGGACTCAGGGTATCGATGTTTTGAATTCTTTAGCGAAGCAACACACCGCGCTGGGACCCTCGAATTGATCTCAGTAAGGCGGATTCAAGATAATGGCTTCTCGAACGTGGATGAATGGGCTGCGTACCTGCATCGGCTTGACAGGGAAGGTCTTATATCCTTGATCGCCATTGGCCCCTACAGTGAGAATGGTTCAGATCGAGTCTTCTGCCTATACGAAAAGCCAGAAGGGTTTCAAACACTTGTAGAATGGCTACAGCATCCAAACGCTGAAGGGCTATTACCTGTGTCGGTTGTACTTGAGATGGGACTTTCTCTTGTGCAAGTGATTTCTGAGACTAAATGCGACGATTTCCATTTGCGGTCTGTTGATCCACTCAACGTATTGTGGAATTCGACTGGAAAGATCAAACTGTTGAACATTGGAGCCAGCCTGGGAATTCCGAGTTACCAATGTGGTGTGCCAGAATGTCGAGTTTCCAGCAGTCGAGATGAAATCGGTCCCAGTACCGCCACATATCATCTTGGACTCTTGCTGCTTCAGCTTGTGAGAAAAGAATGTCCTTTGCAAGCAGTCAATTTGACTCGAGCCAGATATGGGGATCGTCTGACTTTGCCTGACCTCGTTGACATGCCGGACATTCCACCCCAATTCCGTCTGATTTTAGTCAGGATGCTTCAGAAGGTTCCAGACTATCGGTATTCGAGCTTGCATTGTCTTGAGCAAGACCTACGCGATGCTGCTGCATTCACACGTTCACTCTCTGCTTTGCGCTCTAAGAATGAGGAAGACGCAACTGTCTGGCCCACCCTGCAGGATTTTGTGACCTTTCGTTTGAAGATCATTTCTAGAAACCCAGAGTTGCAGAACTGTCCGCCTATAATACAAGTGCACAGAATGCTTGGAGACCTGTCTGGTTCTTTAGCGTTCCTGTCTGAGGCAATGCTATCAACCTGGCAGGTGTACACTCGGATGCGTCCGCAATCTTCGATGTTTCCATCAAGTTTTCAAGCACGGAACCTGAGCCCTGAGGGACGGCGCCTGTTGGGAATTGCAGAAGGTTGGGAAGAAGCCGTGACTTTGCGCTTAAACCACTATATCCCAACGCCTTTGACAAAGCTTTGTCTGTACCAGACTCTCGCCGTCGAAGCTTCAGCCTGCTTGATTGCTTCTGTCGTAGCTAGTTCAGGTATCTCACAGGATACTGTGGCAGAAATGAACAAGGCGGTGTTGGACGTTATGGGAGAACTGAAAGGCAATCATAGTGCCACATTCACTATTCGCCCCCCGAACCAAACTTCAATCGCTATTAGTGTAAGGTTCTACAGCGATGATCTACAACAACTGCAACAATTCATCAGTTGGTTACGTAGCGATTATACCTCACCTTATAGAAAACGAGCGAGCTCATTGAAAGCAGTGGGGCTGTTTTTAGTCCTTTTTGGATTTGGTTGTGAGGTACTCCGAAATGGTCAGTTGATTGCCCAGTCTAGGCCTGTTTTGCGTTTGAATCGTACGAGGTTGAGCGGGCGTAACCTCTGGCAATTACTCAAAGACCTTGCCGTGCTTGATGAAGAGATATCCCACTTCCAAGGCACTTGCCTCAGTGAAAGCGAAGAGAGCGAGCGACTCTATGTCCAGCAGGCGGCTGAGGCTTGGACACGGATTCCGGAAACTATTGACTTCATCCGACGTGTTAACCCAAGCAAACGGTTAGCTGCTGAACTGTATGCTTATCACTACTGGCAACGTGATGGCATTGCCCGGTTAACTTTCCCACATTTCAAGGAGCTGAGTTTCTCTGTTTCCGAGACATTCGTGTCTGGCGGCCTAATGAAAAAACGAGATGCTAAACGACCAATAAGGGCTGAGGTATGGAGTGATAAAAGCACACAAAAAGTATGCTCGGTTCTTGCTCCTTCGGAGTATTTCAAGGGATTACCGCTTTCTGAAAGAAGAATCTCGCCAGCCCGGATTGCGAGTTGGATGCGGAAGCATCGTTACCAGCGAGCTCTGATATTCATGACTATAGGACTAGGACTCCCGATAGTCACTATGTGGTTTCTTGGCACAGTCTTGGGAATTGTAATCCCACCTCTATTCCAATACACAACATATTTCCTAGGACTTATCGTTCCAAATCTGATAGCCGACAGTATACAGAGCGTTCTAGCTACGTTATGCCCAGAGGACGCGTCACTGGTTGAATAATGAAGGCACACGATTTCGTGTTGGTTTTGGCTGACTCAGTGAGTTCGCAGATCCTCAATGCCAGTTTCGAGTTTCTACGTTTCACGTTTCACGCTTAGGCAGATTGTCAATGATACCTTTCACCCTTTCCAACCACCAACTCGCCCTCATCAACCACCCCATAGAAAACACTATCTTCCTCGAAGGCCCGGCCGGCACGGGCAAGACCACCGCCGGGGTCGGGCGTCTCCTCCACCTGCTCGACTCCCGCGTCCGCGCCAGGGCGATCCTGGTGCTGGTGCCCCAGCGCACACTGGCCACGCCGTACTACGAAGCCCTCCGCCGCCCGACCGTGAGGGCCGGCGGGCAGGTAACAATCTCCACTGTCGGCGGCCTGGCCCAGCAGGCGGTGGACCTCTTCTGGCCGCTCATCGCCGAGGAGGCGGGCTTCGGCCAGCCCGACCAACCACCCACCTTTCTCACCCTGGAGACGGCCCAATACTACATGGCCCGCCTGGTCCGCCCTCTCCTCGACCAGGGCTACTTCGAGACGGTGACCATCAACCGCAACCGCCTCTACAGCCAGATCATTGACAACCTCAACAAGGCCGCCGTGGTCGGTTTCCCCCACACCCAGATCGGCCAGCGACTCAAAGCCGCCTGGGGAGGTGAACAAAGCCAAAGGCGCATCTACGACGAGGCCCAGGCCTGCGCCACCCGCTTCCGCGACTACTGCCTGGCCCACAACCTGCTCGACTTTTCGCTCCAGGTCGAAGTGTTTGTCAACCATCTATGGAACCATCCCCTGTGCCACGACTATCTGCTGACCCGCTACACCCACCTCATCGTGGACAACGTCGAGGAAGATACCCCGGTGGCCCACGACCTGTTGAGGGAATGGCTGCCCCATTGTCAGTCCGCGCTCCTGATCTACGACCAGGAGGCCGGCTACCGTCGCTTCCTGGGAGCCGATCCACAGAATGCCTACGCCCTCAAGCAGTTGTGCCAGGAGGAGGTTGCCTTCAGCGAATCCTACGTCACCTCGCCCGACTTGCGGGCCTTCGCCACCCAGTTGGCCCGCAGCTTCAATCGCCCGGCGGAAGCTCCCCCCCCCTTCATCCCCCCCAATTGGGGGGGATTGAGGGGGGCGGGGAAGGGTTCAGGAGACGTGCGCGCAGTGCTGGCCTACGAATACCACCGCTACCACCCTCAGATGCTCGACTGGGTCGCCAGCGAGATCGCCAGCCTGGTGCACGAGCAGGATGTCCCCCCCGGGGAGATCGTCGTGCTGGCCCCGTTCCTGACCGACGCCCTCCGTTTCTCACTGATGAACAGGCTGGAGCGGCTGGGCGTCCCGGCTCGTTCCCATCGCCCCTCACGGGCCCTGCGGGAGGAACCGGCTACTCAATGCTTGCTGACCCTGGCAGCCATCGCTCATCCCCGGTGGGGCATCTGCCCCGGCCGGTTCGACGTGGCCTACGCCCTGATGCAGTCCATTGACGGGATGGACCTGGTGCGGGCGCAACTCCTGGCCGAGATCGTGTACCGCATCAAGGACCATGTGCCCACTCTGAGCTCCTTTGACCAGATCAACCCCGATATGCAGGAGCGCGTCACTTTTGTGCTGGGTGGGCGCTACGAAGACCTGCGGGCCTGGATCGAAGACTACATCGCCGGGCCAAAGGCTCCCCTCCCTGAAGTGGGGAGGGGTTGGGGGAGGGGTCCTGTGGCATTCGACCACTTCCTGAGCCGTTTGTTCGGCGAGGTGCTGTCCCAGGCCGGGTACGGCTTTCACCGCAACTATGATGCCGGGGAAGTGGCCGCCAACCTGATCGAGTCGGTGCAAAAATTCCGCTGGGTGACAAATGTAACTTTCCCCCCAAAGCCTGCCCTAAGCCCCGTCGAAGGGTTGGGGGGGGCCGAGGAAGGGGTGACAACTTCCCCCCCAGGGTTGGGGGGGACCGAGGGGGGGCATGAGGGCGAACTTAAACCCCTGGGGCAGGAGTACGTCGAGATGGTGCAGGACGGCGTGGTCGCCGCCCAATACATCCGCAGTTGGCAGCTCCAGCCGGAAGACGCGGTGCTGCTGGCTCCGGCCTACACCTTCTTGATGAGCAACCGACCGGTGGACTATCAGTTCTGGCTCAACGCCGGAGGCCGGGGCTGGTGGGAACGGCTCTATCAGCCGCTCACCCACCCCTACGTGCTCAGCCGTCACTGGCCATCGAATGAGGTCTGGAGCGATGCCGACGAATTCGAGACAAGGCAGGAAGCGCTCTATCGCCTCACCCTGGGCCTGATCCGCCGTTGCCGCCGCAAGATCTACCTCGGACTCAGTGAGCTGGGCGAGCAGGGCTACGAGCAACAGGGGCCGCTGCTGCAAGCCATCCAGCGAGTGCTGCGCCGCCTGCCGACCGAATCGGAGGCAGCCGATGTTTAAGCCCCGTCCCAAGCAACAAGAGGTGTTGAGCTACACCAGCGGGAAAATGGGCGTCTCGGCTGTGCCCGGCAGCGGCAAGACGGTCACGCTCTCGGCCCTGGCCGCCCAACTGGTCGCCAGCGGGGTGTTGGAGGATGACCAGGAGGTGTTGGTGGTAACTCTGGTCAACTCCGCCGTGGATCACTTCGCCGGTCGGGTGGCCGCCTTTGTCCAGGAACGCGGATTGCTGCCACACATCGGCTATCGGGTGCGCACCCTGCATGGCCTGGCCCACGACGTCGTACGCGAGCGGCCAGCCCTGGTGGGCCTGTCCGACGACTTCCAGATCGTGGACGAGCGGGCGGCGGATCAGATCCGACAAGATGCGATAGAGGCCTGGCTGCGCAGTAATCCTCATGCCGCCGACTCTTTTCTGTCCCTCGACCTGGAAGAAGGAAAACGGGATTGGGTACGCAGGGGCCAGTGGCCCCGGCTGGTGAGTAGCATCGCCCTCAGCTTCATCAGACAGGCCAAGGACCTGCAGATCACACCCCCTGGGCTTCGCGACCGCCTGGACGGGTTCCCGCAGCCGCTCCCCCTGGTAGAGATGGGCTGGGCTATCTACGCCGACTATCAACGCGCCCTGGCCTACCGTGGCGCGGTGGACTTTGACGACCTCATCCGCCTGGCGCTGCAGGCCCTGGAGTTGGACGAGGAGTACCTGCAGCGACTGCGTGCTCGCTGGCTCTATATCCTGGAAGACGAGGCCCAGGACAGCAGCGAGTTGCAGGAGCGGATCCTGAGGCTCCTGGTCGGACCAGACGGCAACTGGGTGCGCGTCGGCGATCCCAACCAGGCCATCTACGAGACCTTCACCACCGCCAGCCCTGAGTTCCTGCGGAGCTTCTTGAGGGAAACGGACGTTCAACCGCGTGAGCTGCCCAACTCCGGCCGTTCGACTCAGAGCATCATCAACCTGGCCAACTACCTGATTGACTGGACACAGGAGGAGCATCCGGTCCATGAAGTCCGCAGCGCCCTGGTTGCACCACCTTACATCGAGCCTACCCCGCCCGGCGATCCGCAGCCCAACCCGCCCGATGATCCCCAAAAGGTGCGCCTCATCGCCCAGAAATTCACCCCTGGCGAAGAGCTCCACGCCGTGGGCGACTCACTGGCGCGCTGGCTGCCGGAGCACCAGGACGAGACCGTAGCCGTGTTGGTGCCGCGTAACGATCGTGGCTTTGCGATGGTCAGTGAGCTGAAGAAACGCGGCCTGGACTACCTCGAGCTCCTGCGCAGCACCAGGTCCACCCGCGAGACGGCAGGTGCCCTGGCCAACGTCGTCAGCTACCTGGCCGACCCCACCTCGCCCGTCAAGCTGGCGAGAGTCTACAAAGTGTGGCGGCGCCAGGATCGCGACGACGAGGAGGCCAGGGGGCGCCTTGAGGTGGTCGTCAAGACGCTGCGCATAGGCCGGCGGGTTGAGGATTTCCTGTGGCCACGGGTGGATCGGGACTGGCTGGCCGGCCTGGAAGCGACTGAAGTCGCTACTACGGTCGGCGAACAGTTGGTCGAGTTCCGGGAGTTGGTGCGGCGTTGGCAGGGAGCGACACTGCTGCCCATTGGCCAACTGATCCTCACCCTGGCCCAGGACCTGTTCCACGAGCCGGCCGATCTGGCTGTGGCCCACAAGCTGGCCGTGGTTCTGCGACGGGCGAGCGAGACACATCCCGACTGGCGGTTGCCGGAGCTTACCCAGGAACTGGCCGTAGTGGCCCGGAACGAACGCCGCTTCCTGGGCCTGAGCGAGGACGACGTCGGCTTCGATCCTGAGCGGCACAAAGGCAAAGTAGTGGTAACCACCATGCACAAGGCCAAAGGGCTGGAGTGGGACCGGGTCTACCTGATGTCGGTCAACAACTACGACTTTCCCTCGGCTCTGCCCCACGACCAGTTCATCTCCGAGAGGTGGTTCGTGCGCAATCGCTTGAACCTGGAGGCTGAGACCCTGGCCCAACTGGAAGCCCTCCCCCCCCCTCCCCCCCCCGCAAGCAGGGGGGACGAGGATACCATGGCTTCATATCACTATCATGAGGAGGGGCGAGCAACTCAGAAAGCGCGGCTGGAATACGCCGCCGAGCGGCTGCGCCTGTTATACGTGGGCATCACCCGCGCCAGGAAAGAGCTGATCATCACCTGGAATACCGGCCAACGCGGCGACCAACAACCGGCCATTCCCTTCATCGCCTTGCAGACGTTCTGGGAGGGGCAGGTACATGACGCTACCGACTGACTTTCAATTCAGCCAGGGCAATCTCCAGGACTATGTAGACTGCCCACGACGCTTCCAACTGCGCTATCTGCTGCGCCTGGCCTGGCCTGCGGTTGAGGTGGAACCGGCCCTGGAGAACGAGCGGCATCTTCAGCA
>CAZVCJ010000165.1:0-3709 GCA_964625745.1 uncultured Anaerolineae bacterium
AGCAAGCACGAGGAGGGCCTATGATACATACATATTTCCCACGCACGATAGCTGACTTGCAGCCCGGGGATCACCTTTGCTGCCTCTACGAGACGGAAGAAGAGCACCGGGCGGTGCTTACGCCCTTCCTGCGCCAGGGACTGGAGCGAGGCGAGAAGGTGATCTACATCGTGGATACCCGCACCGCCGAGGCCATCCTCGGCTACTTGCAAGACAACGGGCTGGAGGTGGAACCCTACCTGGCCAGCGGGCAACTGGCCATCCTCACCCACCATAACGCCTGCATGCGGGAAGGTATCTTTGACCCGGAGGGGATGATTGCCCTGCTGCGGGCCGAGACGGAGCGGGCCCTGGCCCAGGGCTACCCGGCCTTGCGTGTGACCGGCGAGATGACCTGGGCGCTGCGGGGGCTGCCCGGCTCCGAGCGGCTGATCGAATACGAGGCCAGGCTGAACGAGTTCTTCCCTGGCAGCAAGTGCCTGGCCATCTGCCAGTACGACCGGCGACGCTTCGATTTGGCGGTGCTGTTGGACGTGCTGCGCACCCATCCCGTTGCTGTTATCGGCACGGAGGTCTACGACAACTTCTACCACATCCCCCCAGCCGAATTGCTGGGCCACGACCTCCCGGCAGCGAAGTTGCGCCAGTGGGTGCGGAACCTGGCCGAGCGCAAGCGGGCGGAGGAGGCGCTGCAAAACGGCGAGGAACGTTACCGTGCCCTGTTTGAAGGCGTGCCCGTGGGGCTCTACCGCACCACGCCGGATGGGCAAATCCTCGACGTCAACCTGGCCCTGGTGAAAATACTGGGCTACCCGGACAGGGAGACCATACTGATGGTTAACGCGGCCGACGGATATGCGAACCCCGAGGATCGCGCACGATGGCAGGCCCTGATGGATCGCGAAAGGGTAGTGCGCGATTTCGAAGCGCAATGGCGCCGGCACGACGGAACGATCATCTGGGTGAAGGATACCGCTCGGGCCGTCCGGGATGCCGACGGTCGGGTGCTGTATTACGAGGGAACCGTGGAAAACGTCACCGAGCGCAAGCGAGCGGAGGAGGCGCTGCAGGAGAGCAGGCGCCGACTGGAGAACAGGGAGCGCTTCATCACCAACATCCTGGAAAGCGTCCCCACCTCCCTGGTGGTGATTGACCGTAGCCTGCGGGTCGTGTCGGTCAACCGCAACTTCCTGGAGAAAACCAGACGCGAGGAGCAGGCCACCCTGAGCCGCAAGGTCGAAGAAGTCTTCCCCCAGGTGCTGCTGAAGTACACCCGATTGGATGAAAAGGTGCAAGAGATCTTTCGCACGGGCAAGCCGGTAGAGGGTGGGAAATTTGCCTACCGTGCTCCCAGCCTGCCCACCCGCACCTATTACTACCGCCTCATCCCCCTCTCCCTCTCCCCTCGTCCTGGCGAGGTAGAGGGAGGGGTAGAGAACGTAATGCTGTTGATGGACGACATCACTGAGCGGGAGAAGCTGGGGGAGGAGGTGCGGAGGGCCGAACGGCACCTGGCCAGCGTGGTGGACAGTGCCTATGACCTGGTGGCCTCGATGGACGCTGAAGCGAGAATACTTACCTGGAACAGGGCCGCCGAACGCACCTCAGGCTTCAGGCCTGAGGAGGTGAAGGGGCAGTATCTGCCTGGCCTCTGTGTGGAAGAGGATCAGCAGAAGATGAAGTCATGGCTGATGCAGTTGACAAGAGGCCAGTTCGCTAAGAAAAGCATAGAGATCAACCTGAGGACCAAGGGGGGAGAGGAAGTCCCCATCTCCTGGGTTGGTTCCCGTATGCTCAACGATGAGCGCCGCACCGTGGGCCTCGTGGCCGTGGGGAGGGACCTGACCGAGAGGAAGCGATTGGAGGCTCAACTGATTCAGTCGGCCAAGCTCACTTCCCTGGGGGTCATGGCCGGAGGCATCGCCCACGAGATCCGCAACCCCCTGGCGATAAGCTCTGCTGCGGCCCAGCTCTTACTAGAAAGACCCGAGGATGAGGAATTGAGGGAAGGAGCGGTGAAGAGGATCCATTCTGGGATCCAACGGGCCTCATACATCATAGAGAACCTGCTCAAGTTTGCCCGTCCCCCTGAGGAGCGCATGGTATCCATGGACATAGACGAGGCTCTTGAGGAGACATTATCTCTGTTGGCCAATCAGCTCAAGGTGCAACAGGTAGAGTTGCGGAAGGATCTCGCTCCTGATCTGCTGCCGGTGGTTGGCAACAAGAGCCTGTTGGAGCAGGTTTTCAGCAACATGATCCTGAACGCCTGCAACGCCATGCCTGAGGGTGGGACGCTGACGGTGGCCACTCTTGCGACCAAGGCGGGGGTGGAGATACGGTTTGCTGACACCGGGGTTGGCGTTCCCCCGGAACACATGGTCGCGATCTTCGATCCCTTTTTCACCACCATGCCGGTTGGCAAGGGGACGGGACTGGGTCTTTCCATCAGCTACAGCATCATCCAACAACACCAGGGCACCATCGAGGTGGAGAGCCGGGAAGGCCAGGGGAGCACCTTTATCGTCAGGCTGCCCGTCACGCCAGGTAGCAAGTAACAAGGAGTTTGGCAATGAAGCAGGAACTACCCCATATTCTCATCGTAGACGACGAGCCGGACATGTGCTGGGTATTGGAGAACATCCTGCGCCTCACCGGTTATGCGGTGACTACCACCACGACCGGCACAGAGGCCCTGGAACTGCTCACTGAAGAGCCCTACGCCGTCGCCTTCGTGGATGTCAAGCTGGCCGACCTGGATGGACTGGAGCTGGCCGCCCTGATCCGCCAACTAAGCCCTCACACGGCCATCGTCCTGATTTCCGGCTATTTCTACCAGGAAGACAAAATCATCAACGAAGGACTGGAGAAGGAGCTCTTCATTGGCTTCATCGCCAAGCCCTTCAATCTGGAGGAAGTCCGCCTGATGGCCCGCCAGGCCGTGGAGCGAGCGAGGGAGGAGAATCATGCCAAAGGCCCGAATTCTGGTAGTGGATGATGAGAAGGACCTGGTCTGGGCAGTACAACACAGCCTGAGCGATGAGGGCTGGGAGGTGCTCACTGCCTACGACGGCGTGGAGGCCCTGGCCCTTGCGTGGCGCCATCGCCCCGATCTGATCATCCTGGATATCATGATGCCCCGGCTGGATGGCCTGCAGGTTTGTCGCCGGCTGCGCCGGGACCCTACCCTGGCCGCCGTGCCCATCCTGTTCCTGACGGTGCGCAGTGCCATCAAGGACCGGATCAAAGGGCTGGATGAAGGAGGCGACGATTACCTGACCAAGCCCTTTGAGCTGGAGGAGTTGATGGCCCGAGTCAGGGCTTTGCTGCGCCGGGCCCGATCCGCCCCAGAGGAAAGCCTGCGGGCCGAAGACCAGGGCCCCGTACTGGTGGTGGGCAACCTCGCCCTGTACCTGCACACCTGCCAGGGGAGGGTGGGGCAGAAGACGGTGCAGTTCACGCCCACCGAGTTCAACCTCCTTCACCACCTGATGACCCACGCCGGCGAAGTATTCTCCAGCCAGCAACTACTGCAGCAGGTATGGGGCTATCCCCCGAGGACGGGTGACCCCGGCACAGTGCGCTGGCACACCAGGAACCTGCGCGCCAAGATCGAACCCGACCCCGCCCACCCTGTCTACATCCGCACCATACCCCACCGAGGCTATGTGTTTGAGAGACGCGGGTCTTCCTGATGCGTGAAACGTGA
>CAZVCJ010000165.1:3809-5542 GCA_964625745.1 uncultured Anaerolineae bacterium
ACGTTTCACGTTTTACGTCCTAACGCATCCTAACCCAACTCTAACCCAAGGCTAACGCTCACCACGGCGATTTTGTGATATAATAAGGGTGGCTAAAAGCCGATGTGTTCAATTTCTCTGTAGGAAAGGAGGTGATCAGAAATGGCTGTTGAGAAGACGATTGCGTCCACCAGCTTGGCCGAGGTCGTGGACCGCATCCTGGACAAGGGCATCGTCATTGACGCCTGGGTGCGCGTATCCCTGGTGGGCATTGAGTTGCTGGCCGTCGAGGCTCGGGTGGTTGTGGCCGGTGTGGACACCTATCTGAAGTACGCCGAGGCCGTAGGCCTGACGGCAGCGGCCGCAGCGCCTGCCTAGACGACCGCCGACCACCGTCCGCCGACCGCCGCTTTCTGAGCTTGAGAGGTGCGGGGGTGCTGAAGAGCAGGGGAGAGATCTCCTCTGGCCTTCAGCGCCTCTGTACCAGCGGTGGCGGTCGGCGGACAACCATTAGTGAGAGGAGGTGATTCCATGGCATTAACCAATGAAATGCGCCGGCTCACCCAGCACTTCTTGGACGCTTACGACACCCGGATGGGAGTGGTTGTTGGTATTCGCACCGGCACGGCGCAGGAACTGGGTGAATTCTACGCCGCCCGCCAGGCCATGGCCAACGAGCAGCAGCAGCAACTGAGCGAGTACATGGACGAGTTGCGCTATAACGTGGATGAGTTGCGCCGCGATACCGAGACATTCATGAAGGAACTGGACGCCGCACACCAGGCCATGGCCGCAGAGCAGGGAGAGCGGTTGAGCGAGGATCATAACCGCCTGGTCTCGGACACGGCGGCTTTGACCGAGGAGATGAACGCCGCTCGCCAGGCCATGTCCGCTGAACAGCAGCAGCAACTGGGCAGATACATGAGCGACCTGCGCGTCAACGTGGGTGGGCTGCTCCTTGACGCTGAAACCTTCATGAAGGACATTCAAGATGCCCACCAGGCTATGGCCGCCGAGCAGCGAGTGCGGCTGGCTGAGGATCGCGACGACCTGGCATCGGACACAGCGACCTTCCTTGAGGAGACGGCTGCTGCTTGTCGAGACATGGCCGCCCAACAGCAACAACAACTGAGCGAATACATGGGCGAGTTGCGCCACAACGTGGACGAACTGCGCCGTGATGCCGAGACGTTTATGAAAGAGCTGGACGCCGCACACCAGGCCATGGCCGTCGAGCAGCGAGAGCGGCTGGCTGGGGACCGCGATGGCCTGGCATCGGACACGGCGGCCTTCCTTGAGGACACGGCTGCTGCCCGTCGAGACATGTCTGTCGAACAGCAACAACAACTGAGCGAGTACATGGACGAGCTTCGCCACAACGTGGATGAGTTGCGCCGCGATGCCGAGACGTTCATGAAGGAACTGGACGCCGCCCACCAGGCCATGGCCGAGGAGCAGCGCCATAGCCTGGCTGAGGAGCGCAGCCACCTGGCCTCGGATGTAGTCACGATGCGCGATAGGTTGCAGGCAGAGCGCGACAGACTGCAGGCTGAGTTGAACGATGCCCGACGGGTGTGGAGAAACTTTGCCATGCTCATGCAGCAGCGCAGGGCCAAGAAGCCGGCCGCCCCACCGCCCCCACCGCGACCGCGAGTAGAAAAAGCTCCGCCCTCACCGACGGTAGAGGAAGTGGCAGCGCCTCCGTCCATAGAAAAAGCGCCGCCGGCGGAAGAGGTGGCCCCCGATGATCTCAC
>CAZVCJ010000165.1:5642-8875 GCA_964625745.1 uncultured Anaerolineae bacterium
GTTGGGGCAATTTGACAGGGGGTACTTCTTGTGCTATAATTTCTGCTAGATAAATTGCTAGATATTATAGCGCACAGGAGTTGCCATGTACCTGGCGACCAGAAGGATCCGCTCCGCCGGACGCACCAGCGGAAGCATTGAGATCACCCTGCCGGCCCAACTGCAGGTGCTGGAGGGCATAAAATGCCGCTTGATGGTGCGAGATGGCTCCAGGCCAGAGATCGTGTTGCAGCCAGACCTCTCCGCCGCCCAGACCCTCTTCGACGCCCTGTGGCAGAAGCTGAGCCTGGGCCTGGGAGAAATTGACGAGATAGGTGATTTCTCCCCCGCTGATTTCACCTTGGCCTTCTTCCCTCCTCGCCACTGGCAAGAGCGGCCTCCCCTGGCCTACGCCGATGCCCTGGCCGTCCTTCGTCAGCGGTCCCTCTCCCCCACCTCCCCAACCCCCCTCTCCCGACCCTTCGACTTGGCTCAGGGCAAGCGTTGGGAGAGGAGGGGGGCGAAGGGGGGAGGGGGTGAGGGCGAGGAGGCCCTGTCCCGGCTGTTGGCCTTCCTGGCCGTGGCCGCCAGCTACCGGCTCGGCTTAAATGGGAATCTGGCCCTGGCCTTCGGCGATGCCGTGGCCTATCTCATAGCCGGCACCCCGGCGGGGCTGGGCACCGACTTCGAGCGGGGGATGGCCCATCGGACTTTCTGGGGCGAGGGCCGTGCGCAGCAACGCCTGGGCCCTCCCTTCGACGATCAGACGTGGCTACAGGCTCGGTTCGGCTTTCGGCGGGTCTATGATCAGTTTCGCACCTGGCAGGAGGACCCCGAGGTCTGTGCTGCCGCCCGGGACAAATGGTACCGGGCACTGACGGTGGAGATGGGGATGCGGGTATCATCGGTGGAGGAATACGTTGGCAGATAGCCAATATCTAATCACCAATATCCAATAACCAATATCTGAGAGCCGATTGCTGCTATCGGCTGTGGGTTCTCAGATATTAGATATTGGGTATTGGAAGAGGAGGCACAAAGATGGCAGTTGCAGAGAGAACCGTGTTCGAGGGAGTTCCGTCCGCCCTGTCTGTGCGCCCGCGGCCCGACTTCGTGGAGACGCCCACCATCCAGGAGTTGACGGAGCGGGCCCTGGCCTACCTGGCCGCCGGTTTCCCCGTCCACTTTCGCGGGCCGGCTGGCACAGGCAAGACCACCGTAGCCTTACACGTGGCCGCCCAGTTAGGAAACCCAGTGATGCTCATCGCCGGCGACGAGGAGTTCGCCACCTCGGACCTGATCGGTGGGCAGTATGGCTACCGCTACCGCAAGGTCGTTGACCGCTTCATCCACACCGTCATGAAGTACGAGGAGGACGCTGTCCAGCGCTGGGTGGATAACCGCCTGACCACCGCCTGTAGGCAGGGCTTCACCCTGGTCTACGACGAGTTCACCCGCTCTCGGCCCGAGGCCAACAACGTTCTCCTGGCGGTTTTGGAGGAGAAATTGCTCATCCTGCCCGATATGAACCGGCGGGATGCTTACGTCAAGGTCCATCCTGAGTTCAGGGCCATCTTCACCAGCAACCCCCAGGAGTACGCCGGTGTCCATGAAGCTCAGGACGCTCTCAGCGACCGGCTGGTAACCATTGATCTGGACTACTATGACCGGGAGACGGAGGTCGCCATCACTGCCACCCGCTCTGGCCTGTCCACGGAGGAAGCAACCAGGATCGTGGATATAGTGCGGGACTTCCGAGCGTCGGGGGAGTATGATCAGGCCCCTACCCTGCGGGCCTGTATCATGATCGGCCAGGTGACGGCCATGCAGGGTCTCCGTCCGGCAGCCGACGAGCCACGTTTCGTGCGCATCTGCCTGGACGTACTGGAATCCAAGACGGTCTTCACCAGCCAGGCCCGCGAGCGGCGCGCTCAGCAGCGCAAAATGCTCCTCAGCTTGATCGAGCACCATAGTGGCACTGATGGCAGATAGCAGATGGCCGATGGACTATTAGCCATAGGCCAGCAGAAAGGAGTAGGATCGGGATGAAGACCCAGCGCACCAGAGGGATGCGGAACATTCCCACCATACAGGGGCTCCGGCACCGTTCACTGCCGACTACCCGAGAACAGACCGTGGGCGAACTGGCCCGCCTGGAACACGAGAAGGCCCGTCTGAACCGGGAGCTGAAACTGTGGATGGACCACCAGAAGAGAACGGAGGGCCAACTCCAGCAAGTGGAAGAGCGACTTACCATCCTGCAACAGATGATGGACCAGACGGCCGATGACGACTCAACGAAGCCTTCGGCCCGAAGGCGCGCCAAAGTCGGCCGATCACCGACCGAGGAAGGTGATAGCGGCAAAGGCGAGGCCCAGAGCTGGCGGGAGATCCGGCTGGAGTATTGAACGTGAAACGTGATCCGTGATTCTCTGCTCACGCAACACGGAAGGGAGGATGATCATGAATGGCTTCGGCGCTTTGTGGCGTATCCGGACGCGCAAGCACATCCGCACCAGACATTCCATTCCCACCAGCACCAGGCCCGCTCGGGCAGCCTGGCCAAGGCTTCAGGAAACGGAATCTCTGATGTTGGAGGAGGAACGTTTGGAAGCACACCAGCGGTTGCATGAACAGCGGCGAGCCTGCGGAACACCGCTCCTTTGGCCTTGAGCCGAGGTGCCAGGGAGCAAAGGTGCGGCGATATGGGAGCAGGGGAGAGCAATTCCTTGAGCTCGACGAAGTAAGTGAGCGACCGACGTTTGGAGATGAAGAAGAAGTAAAGAGATACTGAAGGCAGAAAAGTGAGCAAGGAGAAGTGGAGAGATGTCAGAGAAGAAAAGTCAGCCAGGGGAAACGAAAGAGGGGGCCAAGGTTACTTTTGATCTGGGCTTTGGCGGCCTGTTCAAGGGTCTGGGCGATTTCATTGATTTGCTGGGGGATATGATCGAGACGGGCGAGGAGGAGGTCACTCGCAGCGGCGAGTTCCGCGTCAAAGGGCTGGGCGACAAGGGCCGGGGCGTCTACGGCTTCAGCGTCCGCAGCGGCATCGGGGGCATCCCCCGGGTGGAGCGCTTCGGCAACATTCGCACCACCGAGGAGGGGCCGGTGGTGGCCGAGGTGCGAGAGCCACTGGTGGACCTCTTCGACGAGGAGCAAGAAATCGTCGTGGTGGCCGAGCTGCCCGGCGTGGGCGAGGAAGAGGTCCACATCGAAGTCCAGGACGACATTCTCTCCCTGGAGACCACCGGCGA
>CAZVCJ010000166.1:0-1270 GCA_964625745.1 uncultured Anaerolineae bacterium
GAAAGTCCCAAGTGCATTTAGCAGAGGTCTGTCTACTATTCTCCGATACACTCTCAAGTCAGGTGGCTCGGCGGCTTCCACACGCCCTTCGATGTGAATGTGGTCGGGGAAAGTGAGCACTTCTGGGTGATGTGGCGCGTTGTCGTAGCGGAAGACCAGCTTTCCATCAGCGCGCTGGTAGTGATAGCGGTATTTGATCTTTACAACTCTGCCTCGTTCGACATGCACTCGCTCGTCAAAAGAAAGCAGGGAGCCATCGAAGAAACGTAGATCAGCCGCAATCAGTCCCTGATCCTCAGGAAGGCGCTCCCAATGGATAGCCTCTATCTGGATTTCACTGCGGGACAGGATGGTATCATAGAGGCGGGACAGATAGCGGTTGATCTTCAAGCAGGCACCGCCTCTGTATGCAGGATCGCTTCGCGCATTAGGGCCGCCTCAACACGGGATCTATGCTCGATGAAAGCACCATATAACATAGCCCAGCGCATGATCTCCCGCCCGTCTCCCATCTCGCCTCGTTGGTACCTCTCGTAGAAATCTGACGAGGACATTCCGTATCGCTGTTCATATTCCCGCAGTCGTTCAGCGAGTTCCAGCAGTTCGTCAATTGGATTGCTAGAGAGCCAAGCTTCCAGCAACAGACGTCGAAACTCTTCCGGCGTCGGCAGATTCTCTTGAGTGAATGTCAATTGGGCCATTTTCTCTCTCCTTCAATATACCGATCTCAGCGGCCGGTCTCAAGATACTCGATCGCTCGCTGGAGCTGAGGGTCTATGCCCTGCAAGAAATCTTCCTCGGTGAAAGGAACCACGATGTCGGGAGTGAGGCCCTCCCCATGGAGGGGGTGGCGGTCGGGGGTCAGCAGCCGGGCGATGGTCACGTGCAGGCCGGATCCGTCGCTCAGCTCGTGGACGCTCTGCACCGAGCCTTTGCCGAAGGTCTGCTCTCCGATGAGCACCCCACGGCCATGATCCTGGAGGGCGCCAGCCACAACCTCTGAGTTGCTGGCGGTGCCCTGGTTGACTAAGACTGCCAGGGGGATGTCGGTAGCCAGGCCCCCTCGCTCGGCCCTGTACGCCAGCTCCTGACCATCGCTGAACTGCTGGTAGACGATGATGCCCTTATCCAGGAATTGGCTGGTCACTTCGATGGCTGCGGAGGGGAAGACGCCGCCGGGATTGTTGCGCAAGTCGAGGATCAAGCCCGACAGGTTTTCCTCCATCAGTTCCTGCAAGGTTTCTCTCAACTCCTGGCCTGTCCGCTCGCT
>CAZVCJ010000166.1:1370-8864 GCA_964625745.1 uncultured Anaerolineae bacterium
TTTCCTCCATCAGTTCCTGCAAGGTTTCTCTCAACTCCTGGCCTGTCCGCTCGCTGAAGAGGGAAATACGCACGGAGCCAATGTCATCTTCCAGGACCATCCCGACCACGGTGGCCAACTCAACCTCATCCCTGATCACCTCGATCACTAGAGGCGCGGCTTCCTCCTCCCGCATGATGGTGAGGCTTACGGTTGAGCCCTCGCCTTGAGAAATGTTCGCATTTGCTTTATCCCTCTCGACTTCTCATAATGCTTAACGACCTAGATTATAGCAGATTTTGCCCCGCTTGGCAACATGGCGCGTGATCGGCGGCTGTGCACCATTGGCGAGGGGACGAGCGAGATCCAGCGGTTGGTCATCGCCCGACAGATGCGGAGGGCGTAGCCACTGCCGCGGTTTACAATTGGGGGCAAGAGGTGTATAATTATGGGCAGAGTTAGCAAGGGAGGATTCTCATGCCAAACTTACACCCTCTCGTCCAACTGGCCAAAGACACCATCGAAAACTACGTGCGTCACGGGAAGACCATCCAGCCGCCAAAGGAGCTGCCGACGGAAATGGGGAAGCGGGCCGGCACTTTCGTCTCCATCCACAAGCACGGGATGCTGCGGGGCTGCATCGGCACTATTGAGCCAACTAAAGCCAACGTGGCTCAGGAGGTGATCCAGAACGCCATCTCCGCCGCCACTCGCGACCCCCGCTTCCTGCCTATCGGGCCGGAGGAACTGGCCGACCTGGATATCAAAGTGGACGTCCTCACCGAACCCGAGCCGGTGGACGGCCTGGAGGAGCTGGACCCCAGGCGCTACGGCGTCATCGTGAAGAGCGCCAGGGATCGGCGAAGGGGACTCCTCCTGCCGGATCTGGAGGGCGTGGACACGGTGGAGTATCAGGTGGACATCGCCCGGCGCAAGGCCGGCATCTGGCCCGACGAACCGATAGAGCTCTATCGCTTCGAGGTGGTGAGATACACCTGAGTTTCAACCCTGCGAAGGCTTGTCATAAAAAGCGACACCCCACACTAAAAGTATGGGGTGTTTTATTATGCGCAAACGACGACTCAACTACTGCTGCCTCGGTACTCGTGCCCTCCCCTGCCCCCTTTGAGCAACTCGATCCCGTGGGGGATGGCTGGCAAGATGGCCTCCAGATCCTCCCGCACCGCCTTGGGGCTGCCTGGCAGGTTGATGATGAGGGTATGGCCTCGGATCCCGACCACGGCGCGAGAGAGAATGGCGTGGGGCGTGATCTCAAAACCCTTGGCCCGCATGGTCTCAGCCAGTCCCGGCGCTTCTCGCTCGATGACCTCCCTGGTGGCCTCGGGTGTAACGTCTCGTGGCCCGAAGCCGGTCCCGCCGGTGGTGAGGATCAGGTCAAGGCCCACCTCATCGGACCACACTATCAGCGTGCCCTTGATGATGTCAACTTCATCGGGCACCACCGCTTCCAACTCCACTTTGGCCCTCAATCGCTCGACAGCCATCTCGCGGAGGAGGGGGCCGCTCAAATCCTCCCGCTCCCCACGATAGCTGCTGTCGCTGATGGTCAGGATACCTACGGTGATCATGGAAACCTCTGCCTCACATCCTCAAGTAGGAGTCAGCGAAGATGACCTCGTTGTTCAGGATTCGAAGGGTCTTGTAAATCGCCGCCTGTTCGGGATCCCCCACGTCCACCAGGGACGGATCCAGTTTCTCCATGGCTGCGGTGGCGTCGTAGAGGTTGACCAGGAGCTGGCCCACCGCGGTGCTGGTGTCCCGCTCTTCGACGATGCGAATCACCTCGTTCTGGGCCTCGTCCAGGGGATCGGCGATGGCCGAGTCGAGACCGGCTGCCATGAGCATCACCAGAAAAGTGCGGTTGATCAGGCTGCGATCCTCGTGCGGCACGCTGTTGGACACGTTGGACAGGCCCACCACGGTCATGGGCGGCGGATCGCTGAGGATCTTGAACATGCGAATCGCGTTAAGATTTTCCGGAGCATGCTCTTGCATTCCCTTGACTGTCATGACCAACGGATCGAGGTAGACGTTCTCCATGGGGACTCCCAGCTCCATGGCCTTGGGCAAAATAACCTCCATGGCCAACTGCACCCGGCCGTCGGCTGTGGCGGGAATGGTTTTCTCCATGGTGAGGGCGATGATCTTGGAACCATACTCTGCTGCCAGGGGCATGGTCGCCTCCAACCGCTCAGGGTCGGCCGAGGTGGAGTTGATCAGGGCCTCGATGCCCAACTCCTGACAGCGTTTCAAGCCAGCTTCGATGGCCGCCGAGTTGGTGGTGTCCAGGGAGAGGGCTGCGTTGGGAGCCACCTCGTGGATGGCCTCGACCAGCCAGGGCATGACCTCGTGCCCATCCTTCTTGCGCCGGCCGATGTTGAGATCAATCATCTGCGCCCCACCCGCGACCTGCCTCTTGGCCATTTCCTGGAGAGGCTTGGCATCCCTCTCACCTATGGCCTTCTTGACCACGTTGGATATGATCTGGATGTTCTCGCCAATGATGTACACGTTATCCTCCTATTTTTTTCTAATTTCTAGTTTCTAATTCCCCAGCCTCCAGCAGCCTGATCACCGAGGGGAAACTGGCCAGGTCGGTGTGAGGCAGGAAGAGGGCTTTGGTGAACTCATCCATGAAGGTGTTGTCGGCCGATAGCTCCAGGTAGGTCATCCTGCTGGCGATGTCCATTACCTCCTGGCGCATGTCGGGGCACAGGAGAGCCGTGTAAGCCCCCAGGGCCGAGGTATTGCCCAGATATTTGAAGCGCTCCCAGGGCATGTCGGGCAGCAGCCCAATTTGGATGGCCTTCTCCACGTTGATGTATTGGCCAAAGGCCCCGCCGATGAGCACCTGCTCCACCTCGGCCAACTCCAGCCCCACGCTGCGGGTCAACACCGAGAAACCAGCGTAAATCGCCGCCTTGGCCCGGAGCAGGTTGGCAACGTCCACCTCGGTGATCACCACGTCCTCGCGCCCTCCCTTCACCCCCCCTAACCCTTCGACCCTTCGGCAGGGCTCAGGGCAGGCCTTGCTCAGGGCAGGCTTTTGGGGGGAAAGAGGGGGGGCGTCCGCCCAGGCGACCACGTACTCAGGGCCGTGCTCACCGATGCGCACCCTGGGGGTGTCCAGGCTTTGGTTGATCTTGCCGCCCTTGTCAATGACCCCGGTGATGAACATCTCTGCCAGCAGCGAGATCATTCCTGAGCCGCAGATTCCCCGCGGAGGTACGTCGCCAATGACCCGGATGGTAGGTTCGTAGGTCTGGGTGTTGATCCAGACCTCCTCGATGGCTCCGATGGTGGCTCTCATGCCCGAGTGCACCCCTGAGCCCTCGAAGGCCGGCCCAGCCGAGCAAGCACAGGACAAAAGCCAATCGAAGTTGCCTAGCACGATCTCGCCATTGGTGCCCACGTCAATGAACAGAGTCAATTGCTCTGTCTGATACATGCGTGAACTGAGGACCCCAGCCGTGATGTCAGCTCCCACGTAGGCGCCCACGCCGGGCAGACAGTCCACCGTGGCTTCGGGATTGATGTGCAGGCCCAGCTCGTATGCCTTGACGGGCAGGGGGTGAGTGATGGTGGGCACGTAGGGTTCGAGGCGAATGGACTCCGGCCAGAGGCCCAGGAAGAGGTGAATCATGGTGGTGTTGCCAGCCACGGTCATCTTGTCGATCTCTGCCGCGTCTATCCCCTTGCGCTCGACCAGCTCGTCTATGAGTCCGTTTATGGTCTGCAACACCAACCGCTGCAAGTGGGCCAGCCCCCCTTCCTGCTTGGTGGCGTAGATGATGCGGGAGATGATGTCCTCGCCACAGGAGATCTGGCCATTGTATTCCGCGGCCGTGTCCACCACCTGGCTGGTCAACAGGTCCACCAGGTAGACCACGTTGGAGGTAGTGCCGATGTCCACGGCCACTGCCCAGGAGCTCGCGGTGCGGTCGCCAGGACGCAGGTCAACGAGCCGAGGAGGGCCATCGGGGGAGACCCAGGTGCCCATGTCCAGCACCGCCGTCACTCGCCAGTCGGCGCCTCGCAGAGTGCGGGCCAGCTTCTTGGTCGTGGGTAGCTCAGCCACCAGCCCTCTGATGCCATGCTGGCGAGCCAGCTCTCTCTTGAGACGCTCGAAGTCGGTGGTGTTGTCAGCCAGGCTGGGCGGCTCGATCTCCAGGAAAAAGGAGCGAATGGGATTCTTCCGCCAATCACATTCCACCGGCAGGGTGATGACCTTCCTGGCCTCCTTCTCGCTGGGGAGTGCACGAAGAATCACTTCCTGAGGCGGTATGAAAACGGTGAGATCGCTCTCGACGACGGCCTGACAGGCTAGAGCATAGCCCTGCTCCAGCTCCGTTTGTGAGAGACGGCTGACGGAGCGACGCTTCACCCGTCCTTCCTCGACCACCACCTTGCAGCGCCCGCACCGCCCCTGTCCGCCGCAGGGCAGATTCAGCTCCAGCCCAGCCTCTTTGATAGCATCGGACAGCAGCGTGCCGGTCTCGACTTCTATTCGATTGCCCGAGGGCTTGAGGGTGACGTGGTAGGTGTCTTTCATCGTAGTTGCAAGCTCCCCACCACTGCATCGAACACACGGCCATCACCCCGGCCGCGCAGGACGAGACCCCGCGTCCCATCCAAAAGCACCACCAGCACGTGGTTGACGACTCCGAAATCTCCCATGGTCTCCAGCCGTGTCGCTGGCTGGCCTTCCACGCTCAGTTCCCGCTGCTCAAAGGCCGTCAAGACGCCGTCCTTGTCCAAGATCTGGCCAGGGTCGGGCATTGCCAGCACCTTCTGCAACAACGCGTCCAGCCTCCCCTCGGGCACTTCCAGAACCCGGCTGGCGATGAGGGCCTGGCCGCTGAAGGGAGCCAGGTCAGGTGCCGGAGCATCAGGCGGATAAGAACTGAGGGTGAGCGCTTCCTGCCAGCCGTACACGCCCTGCCAGCCCTGGCCCACGTGCCAGTCGACCGGATGACGCAGCGTGAAACCGGAGGTAGTGTCCGTGTAGGTCTCCGTCAGCGGCGGCACCGTCGCTCTGGGCGCTTCAGGGCGGTAGGCCAGCAGGTAATCCCATTCTGACTGACCGTAGTAGCCCACGGCGCCGGGAGCAGGCCAGCGCGATCCTTCGACGACCTGAGCCTGGCCTGTGGCCGGATCCGCAGCCATGAGGACCATGGTGTCACCCTCGCGCTGGACATAGTACAGGACCTCGCCATCGTCGCTCCAGGTGGAGGCGTCTTGAAATGTATCGGTGTCGTTGAGGCGCCAGTGGCGGCCCGTGGCCGGGTCCAGCAGATAGACCCGCCGCCCGGCGATGGCGGGGTTCTCGAAGACCATCCAATCAGCCCAGTCTGGGCTGGTCTGGTCGGCCGGGACCGCGGCGTAAGCGATGAGATCACCTCGGGGCGACCAGGCCACGATGCCGGGTATCTGCTCCGTCTTGCTCACCACGGTCGTAATTTGGCCGGATATTGCGTCGAACAGGTTGAGCCACTTGTTTACCTGGGCCGACCGGTACCCACCGGCCGTGAAGGCCAGGGCGGAGCTGTCCGGTGTCCAGCTCTGGTAGCGGGAGTTAAGCAGGGTGGCCCTGGCCAAGAAGGTGACCTCCCCGGTCTCCACATCCAACACCCGCAGGGACAGGCCGTCGGCCAGAGCTGAGGCCGACAGCATGCCGTGCCAGAACAGCCGATAACGGCCGTTCGGCGAGCAGGCACCGAACACGACCTGCTCCGGTGTGAAGGCACCCGTCTCATCCGGCGGCGTTGGCGACTGAAACACCAGGCGCGGTGACTCAACCTGCTTATCTTCCAGGCGAACCTGCCAGATTTCTAGCGGCCCATCGACTTGAAGTTCGCAACCTGATGGGGCGTGCTGCCAATGAGCGCGCACGACGAGCAGATGGCCGCTGTCGGGGGCCCACTCGACGGCATCCACGGTGCTGCCCGGCGGGAAGATAGGGATGATCTCACCGTCGGGGGTTTGCACGTCGAGGCTGCCTGCGGTCTTGTTGAGTAGGGCTATCCACTGACCATTCGGTGCTGGGATGGGCTGACCCCGCTGAGGCGTTGGGCTGGAAGTCGTCGTTTCCGCCGGTTCGGGGATAGGGGTTTTGGTCGCGGTCGCCATTGGCTCCAGGGTCGGAGTCGCTGTTGCCGTAGCCGTCGGTTCCTCGGCCGGCGTCGGGCTGGGGGCCAGGACAATGGGCGATGGGATAGGGGAAGGGGTAGCAACCGGCGAGGGGGTATCTGTTGGCATGATGGTCGGCGCAGCACAGGAAGCGAGTGCCGCCACCATGAGGACGGCCAACAGCAAGCACCTTATAGTCAGCACTCTTCGCTCAAAACTGGATGCCGGTCGCCAAGAGTCGGGCATGGCGTTTGATCTCCTCGACAAGCGATCAACTTGTGCCAACGCACGGGTCGTTCCCAAAAGCAGTCGTCCCCTGCCATCGCTGGCACAGGCGTTGCCAGGCTTCCTGTAACTCAGCCCTGGTTGTGTGCAGATTGCTCATCGTTCTGGCTCCTCTCGGCCTCGTATCCCGACGACTCTTCTCGCATGTGCTGAGGGACTGCGGTTGCCACCGGATGGTAAGAGACCCTATCCGCTGGCTCCTCCAGGAAGGTAAAGCTCTCCACCAGGGTGCGGAAGGCTCCTAGCCAGGTTTCGTAGTCCTCCGCAGGAGCGGCATAGATGAGTTCGCAGAGTTGATTGCCTTGTTTGACAAAGACACGGTCTTCACAAATAGTGGTCTGTTTGGCCTTTACGCTATACAACGGCAGGGACATTGTATAAGCAATTCTCACTTCTATGGCAGGGTCTCTGGCCACTCTGATATGCTTCTGGCCTATCTCCCGGAAGGACGAAGCAGAGCGATAGCGAGAAAGATAGTCAGTCGCTGCTCCCTCTGTCGTTTCTGCGGGCGCTGTTGATACTCGTACGGAGAAAGACACTGTATACGTGCCCTCTCGACTAAGAGGACCGGCAATGAACACCTCTGTAAAACCATCTTGCACGATTTCTCGTGGTTCCCAGTCTGCAGGGTAAAGAAACGTGTATGGTCTCTTGGGTCGGACGGGTTGAAACATGATGTAGTCTCTTTTAGTCATGACGCATTACCTCCTCATCCAGGCATACTCCGGCAAGTTCTTGTAAGCGGGTTGGCGACGAATGATGGTCTTGGCATCCACTTCCCCCAACGAGATCATCCATGACACTTTATCACACCATTCGTCCGTCTCGTTTCCTTTCAGTTCATTCCAGACCGCAGCCTCAGCCTTGAAGGCATGATACTCCTGGTCAATGGAATTAGAACGATTCCACTGTAGCATCCATTGCGTGTGGGTGCCCTCGTGAGCTAAATGTTGAACCAGAACGTTAAGTGAAGCCTCCCTCAACCCTTCACTGATTACGATTTCGTTCCTCCCAGGGTCAAAATAGGCATTAAGGTAAAAATAGCACGTTAACAATCAGAGACAGCCTCAGCCCAATCTG
>CAZVCJ010000167.1:0-8776 GCA_964625745.1 uncultured Anaerolineae bacterium
CCCTGGTGAAGCAGGCACAGGAGAACCTGGCCGGTTATGCTCGGATTGTTAAAGTCAATACCCGTGAATGAAATTTCGCGTCTGCAATTCCCTTGCCCCAAGCTCCAGAATACCCGCTTTTTGGGGCATCACACGTGTTTGCAGGGTGGTTTTCGGCAAGAAAAGACCCGCTAGTCCACTTTCCTGAGCCAAATCCTCACCGAATTGCGCCTAAGTCAGGGTTTGATGCCTGATTTTCGCCAAAGTTCCGTTGCGGCAGTCACTGAACAGGTATTCATTCACGGGTATTGGGGTTAGAGCCATCCTTATCCATAAGCCATAATTCGGACGTTGTGCTCGATTGAGGATCAATCGAATCGGAAATTCGGATGTAGGCGATGACATCCCCTGAAGGAGACATTGCTGGATCGTGGATAACGTCGTTGGGCCGTATCTGTTGGTTCGCCGTGCCGTTGGTAGGATCTATTGTCCACAGCTCGGTTGCACCAGCGTGATTGTAGGTAAAGAGAATGCGATGCCAGGATGATCCCATAGTTGTATTAAGACCTGGTGAGATTGCAGCGCGATCAGAGATGGCGGTGGCTGTGGGAAGCGCTGCTGAGGGAGATGACGATGGGGTATGAGTGAGAGTGGGCAGTGGCGATGGGGTGAGAGTGGGAGAAGGTGGAACTGACGTGGCCGTCGGCTGCGGCGATGGAGTATAGGTGAGAGTGGGTGACGGTGCGGGACTGGGCGGCTCCGTGGTCTGTGTGGGCAATGGAAGTCCGGCCCCTGTTCCTGGGACAGCAAATACCATCAGGTTCTCTGATGTGCTTACAGCCAGCTTCTTGCTGTCAGGTGACCAGCTTAACGTGCTAACGGAAGCTCCCTTGGCATCCAGTTCATATCGGGCCAGGTCATCTGCGGAAAGAATCCACGCTATGCCTGCACCGTCTCGGTAAACCAGGAGATTTCCATTGGGAGCCCATGCGGGCTTCACAAGTTGTCCCAATTGATCCGGCCAGCGGTAACCGAGACTGACCTCGCCAGCCAGCGTGAAAGCGATGATTTGCTTCTCCGGCCACAGATATAATCCGACCCCAAGGGTGTTGGGCCCTTCCAGCATCGCAACGACGTCCTGCCACGTGCCATCAGATCCAAGATGGGGTTGACCCAGACTCAGGAACGCGATCGTGTCCCCTTCAGGCGACCACGTGGCGGCGACTACCCCGGGCAGCAATGGGGAACCCGACCCGGCTTCCACGTTCCAAACCCACAACGTTGGTGGTTCCGAGGCATCATCAGGCTGCTGCAGGAACAGAAAGTGGGATCCATCGGGCGCCCAATCTGCAAAGAGCGTCCAGAAGCGCGCCCAGGCGGGGTCGTGTGCATGATGTCCAGAGAGCCAGGTGATTTCACCGCCTGTCCCCGATGCGATGCCGATCTGAGGATTGAAGCCAGCGGTGACCACTACATAGTTCCTATCAGGACTCCAGGCGTAGCCGGCGCCCTCCCCACCGGGGCGGAAAATCGGTGTCAGCACGCCATCCTTTAGGTCGAGTTGGAGGGGCCGGCTACATCCTGTGCCGCAGTTTGTCATGATCAAAATACGCTGCTCATCCAACCAGCCGCCAACAGCCTTGTAGCCCATTCCCGGATCTGTGCGGGCCGTCTCGCCGGGGAACAGGTCATGCAGCCCAGAACCATCAGCATTGACCGTCATCACAGTGCCCAATTCATCGTCGGAGCGAAAAGCAACGAAGGCAATCCGAGAACCATCAGGAGACCAGGCCGGGTCACCAACCACATTCGAAGCCAGATGGTGGGGCGTTTCAAAACCAGGCCCCTCCACAAGTGTCAGTGTGCCCAGAAGAGAATCGTCTATCTCACCCGGCCCAAGGAAAGCCAAAGAGTGACTATCAGGTGACCAGGCCAAAACATTCGCTTGCTGGAGTAGCTTTTCACCCTTGGCTGGCAAGTTGCTCAGAAGACAGGATTGAGCAGGGATGATGAGTGGGATAGACGGCACGGGCACTGGCATGGGTATGGGGACGGTCGGAGAGAGGGTTGAGGTGGGTGAGTATACCAAAGTAGGCCCGGCTGGTGAAGTCGCAGTAGGCAGCGAAGCCAGCCCTTGACAAGCCATCAGCCCTAAACTCATCATAGCCAGCCAGCCGACCAAGACAAGGCAAGTTGCTTTCATGTAATCTCCTAAAGGAAAGAAGGCATACACTCCGGTCGCAAAAACGGCCTTCCCGGTCGCAAAATTAGCCTTTTCGGGCACAATTTGTGACCAATTTGTGACCGGCGGGATGTCGTCTGTCCCCACTCGGGAGAAATCCGCACTCCCCCCAATTGCTGTCCCACGCTCCGTACAGTAACGTCAACGGGTATGGAGTCAACCTTCAGGTGGTGCTGCGTGCCCCCAGCGCTCACCAGCCCCCAAAGTGATTTGGGAGCGTTCAATAGTCCCCCTGAATGAATCGGACGTAGTTGAGGAACGCCTCAAGTGATCCCTGGTCTGCCCCGGTCGCCGAGATAAACAGGGCGTGAGCCCCGTCGCCGCAATCAGGGGCGATGACCATCACGACCAGTTTAATCCCGCTGCTGTCTGGATTGTCTGGCGACAAAGTCACCCACAAGGCTGGCTGGCCACCTACAGTAAAATCCTTGACCTCTTGGACGTAAGCGCCTAATGATCCTCGTTTCACCTCGGCCAGAGCCTGGGCCAGGGTGGTTTCTTCAAGAGCAACGTTGGTGATATTAAACGAGTTTTGATCTGTCTCGGGCATAAACAGGGCAAAGCCGCCGGGCACTCCATCAGCAATCCAACCCGCGGGAACCTCTACAGCGAAGCAGAGCCATCTATCCTCGTACTTCTGCATGTCCGCTACTGGACTTAAAGTTGGCATGACCGTTGGAGACAGCCGCAGTCCAAGGGTCGGAGTAGGCAAAACACTTGGTGAGGACGATGGCTCGAGCGTAGAAGCTGCTATCCTGAATCGCAGCGTCTGAGCGATAGCACGGATGTGATCCTTGTCACCCCACAGTACAAAGAAACGATAGGTAGATCTATCGATCCTCACAGGCTGCGGATAGCGGACAATCAACTCTGATTGCCCTCGCATATCTGCTGGTTGATCTTCTGATGGCAAGATGAGCCGTGCCTCCAGGCCTTGAATTTGAAGACTCTCGATCGTTGGCCGAGATCCGTAAGGTTGTAGTTTGTGCTCGGCAGACAACTTGGCAACTTCATCAATGACCCCACCGGAGGCAGCACTTAGCGCAAAGAAGCCCTCTTTGCCTTCGAATCTTTCCGAGTACCCCGGTGCCTTCTGCCAGTGAGCAGGGTATTGGAGGGAAACCTCGTACCGTGGGCTTGAATAACTCGACCAGACAGCAGTCGGCGTACATTCTGCCACCAATGGTTCAGGTTGAAGTATACATGTTGTCGTTCCAGTGTCCCTCCCGAAAGTGGGGGTCGGTGTAACAGCCATTGAAAGCTGAGGACGACAAGCTGTCAGCAAGATAAGGCTCACCATGAGCAGGAAGGGAATTCTTGACACAGGCTTTTCTCTTCCCCAAAAAGAGATTTTAGGCACATGAAGCAGCGAGTGTCTCGCCCCTCTTTCCGCATCGGTATAGATGATCCGCCTGCCATCCGGCGACCAACTGAAACCGCCAGCCGGCCACTCATTCACCGCCTGGCAGTTAACACCTCTGCTGTCAATGAGGACAGGCCTGCTGGTCAGTCGCTTAACCAGTCTTTCTATTGTCTCCCCTGGCTCCAGCGTCCGGCTGCGAAGAAAAGCGATCCACTGGCCATCAGGTGACCAACTCGCGTTAGAATCCAGGCGGTCCGGTGTTTTGGTCAGATTCTCATCTGCTCCGTTTTCACATCCATGACCCAAAGATCAAGCCTTTTTCATTCCTCTACTACGGGTCTCTCTATGATCCAGGCGTGGTCGAAGGATCTGAGGGCCAGCTTGCCCCCGTCAGGCGACCAGAGAACCTGGACAATCTCCAGTCCTTGGGTCAGACGTTCCTGCCATACGCCGTCTGCCGAGGTGGCCCAGACGTCGCCTTCTTCTCCCCAGTAGACGACTAATTCCCCGTCCGGTGACCAGACCGGCTGCCCGCCTTGCCAGTAGAAAGGTCCCTCGTTCGCTTTATAGCCGGCCGGGCCATGGAGGATGGTCTCCCCTGTCTCCAAGTTCAGCACTCCCGCTGTCAGCGCGGGGGGCCAGTCCTCAGGAGATACTTCTGGCTTCACCCTGGCAGGTACCCACCCAGGGCGCTCCTCCTGTCTCAGGAAAGCGACCCGTGACCCGTCGGGAGACAGGGCAGCCTGGTAGACGTGGGGTAGCAATTTTTCTCCCCTCCCCTGTGCTATGTCCCACAACCATAGGCTGTGGTCCTCTCCCTCTTTCTCCCATTTAGAATACAGAAACCGTTGGCCGTCCTGTGACCAGCCCAGAAAGACCTCGCTCGGCGGGTCTTTCATTGTGGAAAACCATATCTCGCTGGCTCGGACAACGTTCACCAGGACGAGGTGACCAGTACCATCTATTGTGATGTGTTCGTGGGTGGGTGACCAGTGGTACGCCCCCCCATGGGCCTGGATAGGAATCGTACTCTCCCCATAACCGATCAATTGCGTGGCCTTGCCACTGGCCGTGTCTACCTGCCAAAGGCTTTGCGCACCAGTACCATGCCAAAGGTCAATGGTCAGGGTGTGATCGTCCAGCCATTGGTTGATCGTCTTGTGGCGATAGGGATCGAACGGCTCGCCGGGCGTCAGGTTTTTCAGACCCGTTCCATCGGCCTTGACGACCCAGATGAAACCCCCCCACAACTCTCCCAGAAGCTGCGTGCCATAGAAGGCCAGATACTGCCCCCCCGGTGACCAACTCACCTCTCTTGTCTGCCCTGCCTCTGGAAAACTGACCAGGAGAGACGGCTCATACGTAGGTGGCCGGACAACCCAGATGCCTCCTCCCCAGCCATAAGCGAGGACCATACCATCGGGTGACCAGTCTATCGGAGGGTACTCCTGGCCAGGTACACCACCCAACGGGGTCGAAATGGGCACTGAGGCCAGCAGTTTGACCCCGGAGGACAGTGCCGGGGGCGGGGTGGATATAGCTGTCGGCGGAGCGAAGGGAGAAGGTGTAGACGTCGGCTGCGGCGAGAGGGTGAAGGTGGGTGTGGGAGAAGGCAGGATTGGCGTGGCCGTCGGCTGTGGGGCGAGAGAGGGAGTGGTCGTCGGCTGCAGCAATGGGGTGAGGGTCGGGGTTGTTGGCAGTGTGGGACTGGGCGACGGCTGCACAGCCGTCGGTGTAGAGGACGGGAGTCTAGTCGCACAACCGGCGACGAGGCCCATCCCTATCGCGGCAACTAACACAATGAGCACCAGGCATGTCCTCTGTCCCATCCAGAAGGATAGGTCCCTTGCTTTCGCTTTCATCACGAATCTCCTTAAGTGTGGTGCTGGCCATAACATGAGAACCCGGAAGAGGGATGGAATGATCCATCCCTCTCGAAGGGCATTGCATCCGGGTTTTGCGGCTAGCTCCGGCTACTTGATTTTGTAGAAGCAGTTGTCGCTGCCACCGTTACCACACGTCTTACCTGCCAAGGTGCTACAATTACAATCCACGTATGGGTGACACCCAGGGCAGCTACCACTGGTACCCCAAATCCATGCCGGCCCCTTTGGAAAGGCTCCGTACTGCGTCTCTCCGGTACAGGTCCCATTGCAGCAAGTGGGTATTATCTCACCCGCTATACAGTCACAAATTACGGGATCGGGCACTTTCCCATACCAAACATCCGAAGCAACCTGGTCAGTGGTCGGAGTCCCATCATCAGCTTTAGTAAACTGACCAGGCGCCTCGCAGATTGCCACGTATTTGTCAGCTAGAGAGGCACTGGATGGTTTTGCCCCCCAGGCACCGTTGTTGGGAGAGCCATAGCCACCACAACTGGACGGTACGGAATAGGCGCGGAATACGCGGGTGCGCACCGTCCAGCCAACTGCCCGCTTGCCACCCAGCGACTCAGTATTGGCTTCACCAGCGATCACCCTAGAGAGCTCCTCTCTGGCCTCACTGCTGGTGGACCGCAACCGGATATCCCCTTCAAAGACTACTCCAGCCTGAGCCTTGCTACCTTCGATACGATACCTTGCCGGTGCCGGAAAGTCGGCGCTCATCTCACGGTAGCGTTCATATTCTTTCCGGGCCTCCTCCTGCCGCCCCAACCGTTCCAGGGCCACGCCTTTCAAGAAATGCGCGTACTCGATGCGGATGTCATCATGGACAAGAGCTACGACTTCTGCCTCACGCCCGTGATCCAGCAGCCATTCGGCGTAGTATGCCACAGCGTCGGCCATGCCCTCGGGCTCCACAGTCATGGCCTTTTTGTACCACTCTTCTGCTCGCCCATCCCCAAGAAGACTCAGCCCCTGGGCATAGTGCAGGCTTGCCAGGTAGGGCTCATTTCCTTGCTCCAGCGCCTTCCGGAAGAAGCTATCCAACGCAGTCGAATCCTGCAAATGGCCCAAGCCTTCCGCAATCGGGCGAGTGTAGTGAACTCGCCCATACTTCATCCCAATCTCATCGGCAAGGATGAACTCCTGAACGGCAGCCTGCAGCTCATCCTTGGCCTGGCTCTGTTGATACCTCTGCCACAAAGCATAGCCAAGTCCGGCGTGGGCATGGCGGCTGTCAGGATAGTTGGCTACTGCTGACCTGAAGAGTGTCACTGCCTCATCCACCCTCTCATCTCGCAGCATTTGCTGCCCTTCCAGATAGAGACGCAGCGACTCCACCGGTTCATTGGGGTCCGGGAATTCGGCCGCGTGGGATAAGTAGTTGTTCGCAATGAACTCCCACACCCCGGGCTGCAAATCCGCCCCCGGCGGTTGAGGAGTCGCGACAGCACCCACGTCGCCCTGAGGCGAAGGCCCTTGTCCCACTACCGTGCTGGGGCCAGCGCTCACCGCCAGTGCCAGCAACACGAACACTGAAAGAAACTTGATCTTGCGCATTTCAAACCTCCCGTAACTTGAGATACTCACCGGATCATCCAGTGGCAATGATAGTATACCACATTCCGGTCACAAAACTGGTAACAAAAACAGTCCAACCGGTCGCAGAATTGGCCTTTCTGGTCGCAGAATGAGCCTTTCCGGTCGTAATTCGGTCGCAATGTACGACCGGCAGGCTATCTTGTCCTTACGGGCTAGTGGCTCTGGGTGTGAGGTGACAAGGAGGTTGAGGAAAAACAGAAGGCAAGATGACTAGGGCTGGAAAGTGTATCCCCCTCCAGTTGCTGTCTGGATGTAGCGGGGCTGGCTGGGATCGGGCTCGATCTTGCGGCGCAGGCGGTAAACCACGTTCTTGAGCAAAGTGCTATCGCCAGCGCCCGCATAACCCCACACGCGGTCAATGATGACGTCTGACACAAGCACCTGACCCCGGTGACTCATCAAGAGATGAAGCAGGCGGAACTCCAGGTTGCTGAGCTTGACAGCCGATCCGGTTGCGGTAATCACCTCTCGTCGGGCTGGGTCCAATCGGAAATCACCTACCTGAAGGCTATCCAGAATCTCCGCTGGGACTGTCCAGGACCGGCGTAGCCAGGCCCTCACCTTGGCCAGGAAAAGGGAGGGACCGATGGGCTTAGTGATACATTCATCCACGCCTGCTCTATAAGCTTCCAGAATATGAGCCTCGTTACGGCTAGGAGTGAATAGCAAGATAGGATTGATAGCTTCAGCCCGCAATCGGCTGCAAATATCAATTGCGTCCAGTTCTGGAGTATGGACATCAATGACGATAAGGTCGAATGACTCCTCTGCCCACCGGTCTAAGGCTCCTGTGACTGATTCGGCCGGAACAACTTCGATCTTCTGTTGACCCAAGGCATAGCCCCAAACCTGTCTTGTTTCGGGGTCATCGCTCACAAGCAGCACCTTGGCGTCCATCATAAACACTCACTTCTTTTCCTATCCCACTTACTTACTCCCGCTTGGCCTCTTCGATGATTTTTTGCGCGACGTGGGTCGGCACTTCCTCGTAGTGAGAGAATTCCATGGTGTAGATTCCCCGCCCCTGAGTGATGGCTCTAAGGTCCGTGGCATAACGCTGCATTTCGGCCAGGGGCGCCTGGGCGGTGATAACCCCCATGCCTCGCTGCTGATCCATGCCCTGCACCCGGCCCCGTCTGCTATTAAGGTCGCCCAAAACGTCACCCGTGAACTCCTCGGGGATGGTGATAGTGAAATTCATAATGGGCTCCAGGAGCACCGGGCTGGCATCCGGAATGCCCTTCTTGAAAGCCAGGTGGGCGGCAAGTTTGAAGGCGATCTCAGAGGAGTCCACTGTGTGAAAGGAGCCGTCGTAGAGGGCGGCCCGAAAGTCGGTCGTGGGGTAGCTGGCCAGGATGCCTTTCTCTATGATCTCCCTGAGGCCCTTCTCCACGGCGGGGATGTACTGATTGGGCACCGCTGCACCACGGATCTCATCCACGAACTCGAAGCCTGAGCCTCGGGGCAAGGGCTCGAATCTGATGAAAACGTCGCCGAATTGGCCTCGCCCACCGGTCTGTTTCTTGTGGCGGCCCTGGGCCGAGGCCGTTTTGGTTATGGTCTCCCGATAGGGCACCTTGGGTACACTGGTGGTGATGTTCACCCCGAACTTCTGCTGCAAACGCCTGGCAGCGATGTCAACGTGAGATTCGCCCATTCCTGAGAGGATGGTTTGGTTAGTAGAGGTCTCGCGAGTCACCTGCA
>CAZVCJ010000168.1:0-8742 GCA_964625745.1 uncultured Anaerolineae bacterium
GCTTCAGATCTCACTGAAGGGTTCTGCGCGTTTTCTCTTTTCTAACTCCTCCAGCCGTGCCGGGTCCAACTCCTTGAACCGTGACTGGAAAGGTTCTAGACAGTGAGTGTCCACGAGGGCTGTCACCCGGTCTCCAGGTTGCAAGACCGTATCGCCGTGGGGAATCACCAGACGCCGCCCCCGCTGGATGGAGATCAACACGCAATCTGAGGGCAGATTCAGCTCCTTGATCTGCTGACCCGCCAGCGGAGAGGCCGGGTGAACGTCTGCCTCGATGAATTCAGTGCCCGTTACCTTACCTAATCGCAGTCGCTCCGCACGGTGCTGAAGCTCCACCCGGCGGGCGATGGCTTTGTTGTAGGCGCGGATGATGTCGTTGCCCCGAATCAGGCCGACCAGCCTGGTCGGATCCTCGCGGCTGACTACTGGCAACCGGCCGATGTCGCGGGTGCCGATGCGCTTCAAAGCAGTCCACAGAGGCTCATCGGGGTAGGCCACCAATGGGTTGCGCGTGCAGATTTGCCCTACCTTGGCCCCTGGTGGCCGTTTGCCACCCCGAGTGATCCGTTCCAGGTCTTGTAGTGTGACAACCCCATACAGCTTGCCTTCTTCATCCAGAACAGGGTAGCCATGGTAGTGACTGGTGGCAAAGCGATCGGATAGCTCTCGCAGAGGGGTACTTGCAGAAACCATCTCTGGCTCGGGAGTCATGGCCTCACCGACGGTGATACCCTGCATCACATCAATGTCGTGGCCGCGCTCCAGGTGGATGCCCCGCCGGGCCAGCTTGAGGGTGTAAATAGACTCCCTACTTAGATGCTCAGACAACAAGGTGCTGATGACCGTGGCAAACATCAGGGGCAGGATGATACGATAATCGTCCGTCATCTCGAAGAGGATGATGATGGATGTGATGGGCGCCCGCGCTGCGCCGGCGAAAACAGCAGCCATGCCCACCAGGGCATAGGCTCCAGGGGCAGCAGTGAGAGTCGGCAACCAATGGTGCACAACTACACCATAGGCAGCCCCCAACATCGAGCCAATGAAGAGAGAAGGAGCAAATACGCCTCCTGAGCCGCCCGAACCAATGGTCAAAGACGTGGCGACTATCTTCAGGACAAGCAGCAACAGCACCGTTCCTACCATAATTTCACCAAGAAGAGCGCGCTCAATGGCCTCGTAGCCCACTCCAAACAAGTCAGGAAAATACAATCCTATGATCCCCATCCCCAGGCCGCCGACCATTGGCTTAAGGTACTCAGGAAAACGCCAGGCATCGAAGATGTCCTCGAACTTGTACAGGGTGTGAGTGAAAGCGACGGCTACAAAAGCAGCCACTATGCCCAAAGCGGCATAGAGCAGCAATTCCCAGGGACTAGCCATGGAATAAGAGGGTATGGGGAAAGCTGGCTCGTTGCCCAGGAAGATGCGACCAACGACACTAGCTGTAACCGAAGAGATCACCACCGTTGAAAAATAGCCCACACTGAATTCCCCCAGGATGACCTCCAGAGCAAAGAGCACACCGGCAATGGGCGCGTTAAAGGTGGCAGCAATACCGCCCGCTGCGCCACAGGCCACCAGGTTGCGGATGCGGTCGTCGGATACGTGCAGAATCTGACCCAGGGTGGAGCCCAGAGTCGAGCCGATCTGAACTATGGGCCCCTCGCGTCCCACTGATCCTCCGCTGCCAATGCAGACAGATGAGGCCAGGCTTTTGATCACGGCCACAATGGGGCGGATGCGCCCCCCGCGCATGGCTACGGCTTCCATCACTTCGGGTACACCATGTCCCTTCGCTTCGCGGGCGAAGAAGTAGATCATCGTGCCTACAAGCAGGCCACCAACGGCCGGGATGATGATGACATAATAGCGTCCCATAAAGCTGAGCGCTGATTGAGCGGTGACGAAGAAAAGCATGTTGAACCAGCCGATGAGCCAGCGGAATACGACTGCACCCAATCCTGCCCCCAAACCAACGATGAGAGCTGTAGCGACCACCACAACCGTCTCGGGTGGCTGCCAGCGGTCTAGCAGACGCACCAAGCGGTTCAGTGGCCTTCGCTCCTCCAGCCTATGGTTGCTTGTGCCCTCGCCAAGTTTTTCACTTCCTGC
This sequence comes from uncultured Anaerolineae bacterium, assembly GCA_964625745.1. Lineage (GTDB taxonomy): Bacteria > Chloroflexota > Anaerolineae > VGOG01 > VGOG01 > CAZVCJ01. Next base: position 2,116 of record CAZVCJ010000168.1, read on the forward strand.
GACCTGTTTCTCCATGCTTGCAACTCCTGTTTTTGGAAAGAGAGTGGCACGTGGGACAGCCTTCGAGCCCGCCGAGCAGCCTGAAAAGGCTGCTCCACGTGCAGCTTTTACATCAATGCATAATCGCGTTTCAGCCAAAGTTACGTCGTAGAATTGGTGTCCTTATGGATGCACTCGTTGGTAGAAGAACTTCTTCGCCAGTTCCGACGAGGTGACGTAGAGCGTCGTGATGGCTCCCAGGACAAGGAGAACGGGCAGAGACAGCGGGATGAAACCCAAGAGCCCATTCAACGGCGAGTAAGGTAGAACGGCTGTCACTCCGGCCACGATCAGAGTGGCAATCAGCAGGTAGCGGCCCGGCCTGCTCTTGAAGAAAGGTCGCCGGGTGCGAATGACCAGCAATATCAGCAACTCGGTCAGGACTGATTCCAAAAACCAGCCTGTCCTGAACTGATCGGCTGTGGCACGGAGAACGAGCAGCAGCGTGCCAAAGGTGAGGTAGTCGAACACGGAACTCACCAGGCCAAAGGTTACCATAAAGTCGCGAATAAACTGGATGTTCCAGCGCCGGGGTTTCTCCACCAGTTCTCGATCCACGCTATCGCCGGCGATGGTAATGGCTGGAAAATCTGTCAGGAAATTGGTGAGCAGGATCTGCATAGGCAGCATGGGCAAGAAGGGCAGGAACAGGGACGCACCAGCCATGCTGAACATGTTGCCGAAATTGGCGCTGGTGGTGATGAACACGTACTTCAGGGTGTTGGCGAAGGTGGTGCGCCCCAGCACGATGCCCTGGTGCAGCACGGCCAAAGCTTGCCCTGAGCCCTGTCCTGAGCGAGGTCGAAGGGCTGTCGAAGGGCCGCGTTCCAGCAACACAAAGTCGGCGGCCTCCTTGGCCACGTCCACCGCCTTGTCCACCGAGATGCCCACGTCGGCAGCGTGGAGAGCGGGCGCGTCGTTGATGCCATCGCCCATGTAGCCCACCACGTGCCCCATCTTCTGCAGGGCCAGGATGATGCGCTCCTTTTGGTTGGGATCCACCTCGACGAAGAGGTTGGCGCGCTCGGCGGCCTGCCAAAGCGCTTCATCGCGCAGGTCGTTCAGTTCGGCGCCGGTCAGTACACCCGTCACTTTCATTCCGACGGCCTCTGCAGTGTGCAGGGCCATCAGCCAGTTGTCGCCGGTGATGATCTTGAGCTGCACGCCCAGTTGAGCCAGGTCAGCGATGGTTTCAAGCACACCAGGCTTAGGCGGGTCGAAGAAGAGCAGAAAACCACAAAAGATCAGGCTGTGCTCGTCGTCGCGGGTGCAAGCTTGCTGCGGCGGCACCGGTTTCGTCGCCACCCCCAGCACGCGAAAGCCCTGTCCGCTCCACTCTGCGAAACGCTGCTGAATCTGGGCTCGGTGGGCGTCGTCCAGCGGCACTACGGCCCCGCTCTCCTGCACCTGTGTGCAGGCTGCCAGCACGTTGTCCAACGCTCCCTTGGTGATCAGTAGAGGCTGGCCTTGCGCCAGCCCTTGGGCATCCGCAAGGGATGCCCCTACCTGTACGACCACGCTCAAACGCTTGCGCACGAAGTCGTAGGGCACCTCGTCCACTTTGGTAACGTCGTCCGGGTGCAACGCACTTCCAAAGTGCGTTGCACCTGCGGAGAGGATGGCCTCGTCCAACGGGTTGGCCAGCCCAGTCTGAAAGTGGGCGTTGAGATAGGCGTAGCGAAAGATGGCGTCCGAGGGCTGTCCTTGCACATCCAGCGCTCCGTCAAGTTGCACCACGCCCTCGGTCAGCGTGCCTGTCTTGTCAGTGCACAGCACGTCCATGCTGCCGAAGTTCTCGATGGATTCCAGGCGGCGCACGATGACGCCGTCAGCAGCCATGGCCTGTGAACCCTTGGACAGGTTGATGCTGATGATAGCCGGCAGCAATTGTGGTGTCAGCCCCACCGCCAGGGCGACCGAGAAGAGCAGTGAGTCGAGAACCAGCTTGTGGAAGAAGACGTTGATCGCAAAGACGATCAGCACCAGGATCAACATCACCTCAGTCAGAAAATACCCGAAACGTCGGACACCGCGCTCGAACTCGGTCTCCGGTGGACGGAGGGACAGGCGCTCGGCGATCTGGCCGAAGGCAGTGGCCGCCCCGGTCTGCACGATCAGGGCACGGGCGCTGCCGCTGCGCACGTTGGTGCCCATGAAGACGCAATTGATGCGCTGCGCCAGGCTGGCTTGCACCGCAACCGGACCCGGCCTCTTCTCCACCGGAAAAGTCTCGCCTGTCAGCACCGCCTGGTTGACGTAGAAGTCACTGGCTTCCAGTACAACACCGTCGGCAGGTATCAGGCTACCGGCTGAGAGCAGCACTACGTCGCCAGGCATCACCTCCTCGGCGGGAATCGTCTGTGGCTGGCCGTCGCGCAGTACGGTGGTCTTGATCATCACCTGAGCGCGCAGCTTCTCGGCGGCAGTGCTGGCGCTATACTCCTGCCAGAAGCTCAACATGGCGCTGCCCAGCACGATGGCCAGGATGATCAGGGCCTCCACCCATTCCCCCAGCACTGCTGATACGCCGGTGGCAAAGAGCAGGATGAGGATGATCGGGTTCTTGAACTGGTTGAGGAACAGCCCCAGCTCCGTCACTTCCTCCCTGGCTTTCAGCACATTGGGACCGAACTGCTTCAGACGCTGCGTGGCGTCTGCTGCACTGAGCCCATTGGATGTACTGCGCAGCGCTGCCAGCAGGCTGTCTGGTGATTGGCTCCAGTATTGGCTGAGCCGATCACTCATTGGAGGATCTCCTGCGTTTGGATAACTCGTGCGACTATAACGACGGCCAAAGCTGCCAGGAGTAGCCAGATAGCGACGATCCCAACAGCGGCGGCCCGGTTTGTCGGCTTGCCTTGATTCATGGCTGCCTGAGCCTTGTCTCGGCACTCAGTCATAACAGATGAAGGAATCATCTTCAGCGCAACCGCAATCCCCACAAGGACCAACACAAGGTCATCCAGGCACAGCCAGCATCAGGATGGGGCAGGTCGTCGCGCAACAGCCTAAAATCCAGGTGAAAGGCGGCCTCAAAGACCAGCGGTGGGACAAAAAGGGCCAAGATCAGCTCCGGCGTCACTTCAATGTCCAGCGGGCGCCGAATGGCGATAAACAGCCCCACCAATACCAGCGCCACGGTACAGGGCAAGCGTATGCGGCGCACGGCAATGGCTACCAATGTCGCCACTAGTGCTCTTTCCCAAACTTTTGGGAAAGAGCACTAGCGCCCGTCCCCAGGCGCGGCCTTGGCGACCCGGGGACGGGACTTGGAGCCTGATGTCATGATTCTATGACGAACAAAACGTCGCCGTACAAGACGTCCTGCCCCTCGGTCACTCTGATCTCCTTGACGACGCCGGCGGCAGAGGCCATGATCTCGTTCTCCATTTTCATGGCCTCCAGGGTACAGAGCACTTCTTTACGTTGTACCCGGTCGCCCCCCCCTACGTTAATGGCCAGAATCTTGCCGGGCATGGGAGCGATCACCTCTCCCCCAGCCGCCGCGCCCTGAACTGCGTCCTGAGCCTGTCGAAGGGCTGGCCTGCTCACCTCCAGGGTGGGTTTCGGAGTCGAGACCTCAAGCTCCTCTCTAATTTCTTCTGGGACTTTGGCGTCTGGGACCTCAGGCCCCAACTCCACTCGATAGAGTTCCCCATCCACCAGCACCGAGATAGGCGATTCCGTCAGGTCTTTTATCTCTATCTCATGCCAATTGCCGTTGACGCTCATCTTGAATTTCGTCATTGACGATGCCCCTTTACCGCTCGTGATCTCATCAACTGCGTGTGCCTCCCCGAAAACTTCCAACCGCCCAACGCTTGCTCTGATGTTTTACGGCTTACGTTTGACGTTTGACGTTTGAGCTTTAGCGCGATAGCCACCGCGATGGCGGCTGCCAACTCCTTCTCCCTTTGCGGGAGTGTCTCCTCCTCCTCAACTGTCTTGGGCCTGAACAGCCTCTCCAGCACCATCGCTGCCAACATGAGGATCAACAGAGCGGCGAAGAGGATCGTCATCCCCAGTACTGTTATGTACACGCCTTGCATCGTGGCCATTTGAGTTGTGAGTTTCGAGTTATGAGTTTCGAGTTACGGAATGATAAACCCGAAACTCAAAACTCAGGAACTCGAAACCCTCCTTTCTACAGCGGTATATTCCCGTGCTTCTTCGGCGGATTCGTACTCTGCTTGTTCTGCAACATTGCCAGAGCTCTGATGAGGCGGGGGCGGGTTTCGTGAGGCTCGATGACATCGTCAATATAGCCCCGGGCGGCGGCCATGTAAGGATCGGCGAACCTGTCCCTATAGTCCCCCACCAGTTCCGCCCGCCTGGCTTCTGGGTCCTCGGCTGCCCGAATCTCCTTGCGGGCAATGATGTTCACGGCGCCCTCGGGTCCCAGCACCGCGATCTCGGCGCTGGGCCAGGCAAAGTTGATGTCCGTGCGCAGAGACTTGGAGCTCATCACGATGTAGGCGCCGCCGTAGGCCTTGCGGGTAATGAGGGCCAGCTTCGGCACCGTGGCCTCGCAGTAGGCGTAGAGCATCTTGGCCCCGTGACGGATGATGCCCCCGTGTTCCTGAGCTATGCCAGGCAAGAAGCCGGGGGTATCACAAAGGGTGATGAGCGGGATGTTGAAGCAGTCGCAGAACCGTATGAAGCGCGCTCCTTTGTCGGAGGCATTGATGTCTATCACGCCGGCCAACACCTTCGGCTGTTGGGCGACGATGCCCACGGGCCGCCCGTCCAGGCGGGCGAAGCCGACGATGAGGTTGGGAGCGTAGTGCTCGTGTACTTCCATGAAATCGCCATCGTCCACCACTCGCAGGATGATCTCTGTCATGTCGTAGGGCTTGGCGGGATCGTCGGGCACTACGGTATCCAGCCTCTCATCCATGCGTCCTGGAGCATCAGTGGGTTCCACCCTCGGCGGGTCTTCCACGTTGTTTGGTGGAAGGAAGGACAGCAGCCGCCGCACCATGGCCAGCGTCTGTGGCTCGTCAGCGCCCATGAAATGAGCCACCCCGCTGGTGACATTGTGAGTTACGGCCCCGCCCAGGCTCTCGTGGGTCACCTCCTCGCCGGTCGCCGCCCGGATGACGTCCGGGCCGGTGATGAACATGTGGCTGCTCCCCCGCGCCATGAACACGAAATCAGTAATGGCCGGGGAATAGACCGCACTACCAGCGCACGGCCCCAGGATGACTGATATTTGAGGGATAACACCCGAAGCCAGGGTGTTGCGAGTGAAGATCTCCCCGCAGGCCCACAAGGCATCCACTCCCTCCTGGATGCGCGCTCCACCTGAGTCGTTGATGCCGATGAGGGGCGCGCCATTCTGCAGCGCCAGATCCATTACCTTGCAAGTCTTCTCCCCGTGCACCCTGCTCACCGAGCCGCCGAACACTGTGAAATCTTGAGAAAAGACGTAGACCAATCGTCCGTCAATAGTCCCCCAGCCTGTGACCAGGCTGTCTCCGAGGATCTTCTTCTTCTCCATTCCGAAGTCGGTGCAGCGGTGGGTGACGAACGTATCGATCTCCTGGAAGCTGCCCTCGTCCAACAGCAAATCGAGCCTCTCTCTGGCGGTCAGTTTGCCCTTGGCGTGCTGGCGATCAATGCGTTCCTGACCGCCTCCCAGCCGGGCTTCTCCTTTGAGTTCTCTCAGCTTCTCGATTTTAGGATCGTCGGTCATATAACCTCCCCGGTAACTTGCGTCCTGGCTTTGTTTCAATGCGATGTCTCCGACCCGGTCAGGATACCTAACTTCGCAAGGGCACTTTTGGCAAGGACTCGTCCATTTTGTCTTACCTGAACTCAACTGTTTGGCAAGGTCTCCCGACCGCAGCCGGTGGGCCTTAGGGCTCGGTCGGGAGACCTTCGCTCAACGAGAAACCTGGTTCGGGCTTGTTCAGGTCAGGTGATCTACCGCAAGATCTGGTCGGCGATCACCACGCGCTGGATCTCGCTGGTGCCCTCGTAGATGCGGGTGATCCGCGCATCGCGGTAGTAGCGCTCCACGGGATAATCCTTGACGTAGCCATAGCCGCCGTGGATCTGGATCGCCAGGTCGGTCACCCAACTGGCCGTCTCCGAGGCATAGAGCTTGGCCATAGCTGCTTCCTTGCTATATCGCGCACCGGTCTCCTTGGCCCTGTCCTTGGCCAGAGCGGCGTTGTAGACCAGCAGCCGCGATGCCTCGATACGAGTGGCCATGTCGGCCAGCATCCACTGGATGCCCTGGAATTTGGCGATGGACCGGCCAAACTGCTCGCGGGCTTTGGCGTACTCCAGCGCGGCCTCATAGGCGGCTTCAGCGATGCCTAGCGCCTGCGCACCAACGCTGATGCGCCCGGCGTCGAGATCAGTCAAGGCGATCTTGAAGCCCTGGCCCTCCTCTCCCAGTCGGTTGGCGACGGGTACCCGACAATCCTCGAATACCAGCTCGGAGGTGTCTGAGGCGCGGATGCCCAGCTTGTTTTCCTCCTTGCCCACCGAGAACCCAGGCGTGCCCTTCTCGACCAGAAGCGCGGTGGTGCCCCGGTACCCCTTGCTTTTGTCCGTCACGCCAAAGAGAAGAATGACATC
>CAZVCJ010000169.1:0-1281 GCA_964625745.1 uncultured Anaerolineae bacterium
ATCTGGTATACTATCAATAAAAAAAGCGACTCACCCTTGATTGAGAGGATAGGCTGTGGATATTGGAGAACGTTGCCACATCTGTGGTGGTACCGATTTTGAAAAGCGCCGAGTCGAGTACATTTATAGACGACACGGCAACTATCTCGTGGTACGAGACGTACCGTGTGAAGTTTGTCTGCGTTGCGGAGAACGTTACTACGAAGGCCCTGTCTTGCTGCAAATTGAGCGTCGTTTCAAGGAGATCTACAAACAGCATGCCAAGCCACAGTTCGCAATTGAGGTTCCGGTCGAAGTTTATGCTTGACGCTCCGATTTTGCTGCGCTTCCACAAGGAGTTCAAATTCCTCTTCGACGTGGGCGACCTATTCTCCAACGCCGAGCGCGAGGAGGCCATCCGCTGAGAGAGAAGATTCGAACACGACTCAAAGACATCGAAATCGAGGAGGAGATCCGAGTTCTGTATGCCTGTGAGTCGGGAAGCAGAGCGTGGGGCTTTCCATCAGTTGACAGCGATTACGACGTGAGATTCATCTATCTGCATCCCAGGGATTGGTACCTGTCCATCAACCTGGAGTGGAAGCGCGACGTCATTGAACGTCCCGTTGACGATCAGCTTGACATCAGTGGTTGGGATTTGCGCAAAGCGCTTCAACTGTTGAGGAAATGCAATCCACCTCTCATGGAATGGCTGGGCTCACCGATTGTCTATTGGGAAGAGTTCACCATTGCTGCCAGGATGCGTGACTTGGTGTCAAAGTACTTTTCACCTGTGGCCTGTTTATATCATTATCTGCATACGGCCCAGGGTAACTACCGAGATTATCTCAAAGGCCCGACGGTGTGGATCAAGAAGTACTTCTACGTGTTGCGCCCGGTTCTGGCTATCAACTGGATCGAAAGAGGCTTTGGCGTCGTACCGACAGAGTTTCGGGTTTTGGTTGAGCAAGTGGTTGACGCCCCTGAACTGAGGGAAGAGATCGGCAAGCTCATTGACGCCAGGCGCAGGGCGGAAGAACTGGATCGTGGCCCGCGCATTGTGCCCATCAGCGAATTCGTCGAGAGCGAGTTGACGCGGCTTGAAAACGAGCAGTTTGAGCAGGAGTATGATAAGCCCATAGCGCCAGTTGACGAGTTCAACGACCTGTTCAGATCCGCGCTTGACGAAGTGTGGAAAATAATGGATGTAGAATGAATCATCATCTTTCTCCCGATGAACTCGTCAGCATGCTTGACACGCTGGATGTCCCATTCCTCGCCGGGGACGAACAGAGCGCGGCT
>CAZVCJ010000169.1:1381-8628 GCA_964625745.1 uncultured Anaerolineae bacterium
ATTGAGAGCGAACTGGCGCGGCTTGAAAACGAGCGATTTGAGCAAGAGTACCATAAGCCCGTAGCGCCAGTTGACGAGTTCAACGCCCTGTTCAGATCGGCGCTTGACGAAGTGTGGTCATCATCATGAGCCGGGACAGGAAGCCTGTGTGAGGTCAGGAGTTCGAGTCCCTCCGGCTCCACTCATTGGCGCTATGAAGGGAGGTAAAGCATGATTCGAGCGTTTGAAGCTATGATTGATGAGCGAGGCGATATACACCTGCTGGAGTCCATCCACCTACCAGCGGTGCGACGAGCACTCGTGATCATCCTGGAGGAGGAGCCGGCACTTAGCGTTTCTGAAACAGCGTTGCTGAGCGAGCCGGCCCTGGCCGAAGACTGGAATCGGCTTGAGGAGGATGAAGCGTGGTCACACCTGCAGCAGGTGCCGTGGTCCTAGTGCGGTTTCCGTTCTCCGACTTGTCACAGGCGAAGCTGCGGCCCACTGTAGTGCTTGCAGATGCTGGTCGAGGCGATTGGATTCTGTTAGCAGGCATCCAGTGCATCAAAAGTTTCGTATAAGCAGTTCAGAGCTGAGCGATTTGAGAACTCAATGAGGTTGCATGCAGTCGGGAGTTCTAAGAAAACAATGGAAGACCCAATAAACATCGTCTTTCGTTTACCATCAACGTTCACTCGACACCACCGTCAGGTCATCACACGCTACCTGGCCAAGGGCTGGTGGCAACTTTCCCCTTCTGAGCGGCGGGCTGGATTCGAAGCGTTCAACATTCTGCATGCAGCCCGGGTACAACGTGGCGATGAGAGCCTGACGTTCCAACAAGTCTACGACGTGTACGTGGATCGTACCTGGTCGGACCGGTATATTGGCGAGCTGCTGGTCCTGTCCAACCCGGCTGAGGAACATTCGAGCTTGCGTCGCAGATTGGCTACACTCATCGTGACCAACCTACGCAAGGTCGGCCTGATACAACCAGGCGTGCTCGATAGCCAGGTGCTGTTGGCTTACATCCTGCACTGGTGGGAATCGTTTGCCGCAGGTTATGCTTTTGAGGTAGAGATCTTTCACGATTTGCAGGAATCAGATATCAAGTTTGAGGCACACGATCTGCGCGACCGTGCGGCTCGCCGTTCGCCCTACGACTTGAAGGTACTTGGACAGCCAGGAGATGTGAAAACGAGCCTCTATTTTCTTCAGCGGCCACAGCGCCCGCTTGTCAGTCAGTTCTACATCACGCGCCTGGATACCGGACGCGGATCCCGGGCCTCGGTAGTCTTCCTAAAGCCAGAGGCTTGGGCACTCATTGACGGTGAGACGCTTTTCACCCACCTGACAAAACTGGCTGAGGTGTGGCCCCAAAGCACAGAGGTCCAAGTGGGACCGGTGCGGTTGGTCGTGGCCGATTATCAGGTCTGGAAAGATAAGGTGCGTCGTAAACAGATGCAAGGAGGAAGCGAATGACTGAGGTCGTGACACAGAAACTGATCGGCGAGATGAGTGACACAGAGTTCAGGGCACTGGTGGAACAATTCATCGACCGTGAGACGCAGGGTACTGCCGAGGCGCCAGCCGACGTGTTGTTTGAAGCCCTGCCAGATTTCTTTGCAGCGGCGGAGATTCAGCGCGTTGAGGTGGACGGAGAGCTTCGGGGTGACCGACTGGTACTTTCCATTCCAGGAGAACTACCAACCGGGGTACGGGAGGTTGAACTCCACTTCCCCGCGATGCAGGTGGTGGTGAGTATGATACCGCAGACGTAGCCTGCACACGATTCTCGCTATCAACCGCCGGGGGGAGGGAAGAACTGGATCGTGGCCTGCGCATTGCGCCCATCAGCGAATTCATCGAGAGCGAGCTGGCGCGGCTTGAGAACGAGAGATTTGAGCAGGAGTACTACAAGCCAAGAGCGCCAGTTGACGAGTTCAACGACCTGTTCAGATCCGCGCTGGACGAAGTGTGGTCGTCATGTTTTGAGAAAAGCCACCTGCATTGACCGTGCAGGTGGCTTTTTGCTGTTGCCAGAGGAGAGGTTTGAGAGTCTATCCGGCTACCAGATTGTCTTTACGTGGCTGGACTCGCTGATGATTCCGTCACCTGTTAGTATCGGCACTCCCAACCACTTTGGAACACGGAAGCATGGAGAACACGGAAGCACGGAAGTTCCGTGACTCCGTACTTTCCGTGCTTCCGTGTTCCCCGATCAGCTCATCGAGGCGCACATCCACTCTCTTCGCTTCCGACAGGTACAGGACTTCCATGCTGCCTACACCTTCCTCAGAAGCTGCGCTGTCACTCGCTGCCGCAAGGCTCGCACCTCTGCATCCGTCACATCAAAATCCAGGTGTTTCCATAGTCCGCCCAGAGCCACGACTTTTCGGGGTTGTTGAACCTGGTATTTGAACTTGAGGAAGTCGAGGAAGTGGGAAAGCTCCTCAAAGCTTTCGGAGGGCAGCCCTTCAAGACCCTGGTACACTCTCTGCTTGATAGCTTGTCCTGTGCTCATTTTTCGTTCACCTTTCCGAAGATGTTCATCGGCACTGATTATAGCATAGAAAATCAGTCAGGTCAATTGAGGCGACCTTCGCCCCGCTAAACCACGCAGATGGTTTTGTATTGCCAAAAGAGGCGAAATCTGCTATACTATGCCTGGGAATCAAGAAGTTGGAGTTGAGTTGGGGGCAAATATGAACATCACGACGTTGGAGAACTGGCTTTGGGAGGCGGCGTGCAGCGTCCGTGGGCCACTGGACGCGCCCAAGTACAAGGATTACATCTTGCCACTCCTCTTCTACAAGCGGCTGTCCGACGTGTACGAGGACGAGCTGCAAAAACTGAGCCAGGAGTTCGGTGACGAGGCATGGGCCCGGGCACAGGCTCAAGAGGACCGTGCTCTGATCCGCTTCTACATCCCCAACGGCTACACCTGGCCCGAGGTGCGCAGAAGCCCCGTCAAACTGGGTGAGCGCCTGACTGACGCCGTGAAAGCCATCTCCAAAGAGAACCCCAGACTGGTGGGCGTCATTGACATCGTGGACTTCAACGCCACCGCCGCCGGCCAGCGTATCCTGGACGATGATACCCTGGCTCGGCTGACGGAAATCCTCAATCGCCAGCGATTGGGCCTGCGCGCCGTGGAGCCCGACATCCTGGGGCGGGCCTACGAGTACCTGCTGCGCAAGTTCGCCGAGGGTTCCGGCCAGAGCGCGGGCGAGTTCTACACGCCGATGGAAGTGGCGACGTTGATGTCCTTCATCCTCGACCCCGAGGAGGGTGAGACCATCTACGATCCGGCCTGCGGCTCCGGCGGCTTGCTCATCAAGTCCCAGTTGCGCCTGAGAGACAAGGCGGCGCAGCGCCTGGGCAGGGAGGCGCACGACCTCAAGCCGGGCGATGTGCAGCGGCCGCTCCAACTCTTCGGCCAGGAGATCAATCACGTCACCTATGCTATGGCCAAGATGAACGCCTTCGTGCACGACATGGAGGCCGAGATCGCCCTGGGCGACACGATGAAGGCGCCTCGCTTCACTGCTCCCCTCTCCCTCGCAGGGAGAGGGGCCGGGGGTGAGGGTGCCATGCGCGTCTTTGACAAGGTGACAGCCAATCCTATGTGGAACCAGAAGTTCGGCACCGAAGTCTACGAGAACGACACCTTCAACCGCTTCACTCGAGGCACGCCGCCGGGAAGTTCTGCCGACTGGGGCTGGATTCAGCACATGTACGCTTCCCTGAAAGAGAGCGGCAAGATGGCAGTGGTGCTGGACACCGGCGCTGTCTCCCGTGGCAGCGGCAATCAGGGCAGCAACCGCGAGCGGGACGTCCGCAGAACTTTCGTCGAGGGCGACCTGGTTGCGAAGGGAGACCTCATCGAGACGGTCATCCTGCTGCCTGAGAACCTGTTCTACAACACCACCGCGCCGGGCATCATCATGGTCATCAACAAGGCCAAGCCGCATCCTGGCGAGATCCTGCTCATCAACACCAGCAAGCTCTGCGCCAAAGGCCGCCCGAAGAACTACCTGACCGACGAGCATATTCGCCACATTTACGAGATCTACCGCGACTGGCGGGCCGAGGACGGAGTGAGCGCCATCATCACCACCCAGGAAGCGGCCCGTAGCGACTACAACCTGAGCCCCTCCCGCTACGTGGCCAGCGACGATGTGGAGCTGCCGCTGCCATTAGAGGAGGCGCTGGTGCTGCTGGCCCAGGCCGAGGAGGAGCAGGCCGAGGCGGACGCGGAATTGGACCAGGTGCTGATTGCACTGGGATTTGAGGAGTGGAGACATGCCTAAGCCAAAGATTGAAATTCCTACAGACAAGATCGCCGACTTTTGCCGCCGCCATCACATTCGGCGCCTTTCCATCTTCGGCTCTGTCTTGCGAGAGGACTTCCGCCCAGACAGCGATGCCGATATGCTGATCGAGTTCGAGCCAGAGGCACAGGTGGGCTTTATCGCCCTGAGCCAGATGCAGCGGGAACTCTCCGAACTTTTGCAGCGCCCGGTGGACCTGGTGCCAAGGGAGGGGTTGAAGCCCATAATCCGAGAGGCTGTCCTATCCAGCTCGGAGGTAGTCTATGCGGCGTGAGGAACTGTACTTAACCGATATTGTGGAAGCGGCGGATGCCATTCAGCGCTTCGTCGAGGGGATTCAACACAAAGACTTGATTGACGACGAACTGCGTCAGAGCGCCGTGCTTCAAAAACTGATCGTGATTGGCGAGGCCGCCGCTCGGTTGCCGAGGGAGTTTAGAGAACGTCATCCCGAAATCGAATGGGCTGACATTGTGAGGTTCCGCAATATCGCCGTCCATGAATACTTTGCGGTGAGCTGGTCTATCGTCTGGGTGACGGCAACGCAAGAGGTCCCCGGCTTGCGGCGAAAAGTTGCTAAGATTCTCGCGGAGGAATACGCAGATGACTGAAGCCACCAACGGCTTCAAAGAGACTGAGATCGGCCCGATCCCGGTGGATTGGGAGGTGGTGCCTCTTCGGGAAGTTACAGAGAAAGCACAAACACGCGACCCGCGCAAAACGCTGGGTGAGACTTTTAGGTACATTGACGTATCGAGTGTTTCAAACGAGACCTACCACGTTCAGGGATGGAAAGAGTATAAAGGGCACGAAGCGCCAAGTCGTGCTCGCAAGGTGGTTGAAACCCGAGACACTATCTTTGCTACAGTTCGTCCTTACCTGAGAAATATAGCCCAAGTTCCAAGCCATCTGCACAACGAGATTTGCTCCACGGGCTTCTGCGTGATTCGAGCAAAACCTGGAAAGGCCGAGCCTGACTATCTCTTCTATGTTACTCTCTCCGATGCTTTCATTGCTCGCGTCGTAGCACAGCAAAGGGGCTCAAGCTATCCAGCGGTCAGTGACGAGGTAGTGCTGAGTGAACTCATCCCCCTCCCTCCCCTCCCCGAACAGCGCCGCATCGCCCACGTCCTCAGCACTATCCAGCGGGCCATCGCCGCCCAGGACGCCCTGATCGCCGCCGCCCGCGAACTCAAGCGCAGCCTGATGCAGCGCCTCTTCACCTACGGCCCCGACGCCGAGCCCGCTCCCACGAAGGAGACGGAGATCGGCGAAATCCCGAAGCACTGGGAGGTAGTGCGGGTAGGCGATGTTTTTGAGATCAAGCTCGGCAAGATGTTGTCAAAAGCTGCCAGAAGAGGTATTTCGCCACGTCCCTATCTGCGAAATGCGAACGTCCAGTGGGGATACATTGACCTAAGCGATGTAAAGGAAATGGATTTTACCCTTGATGAAATGGAGATTTTTAGACTGAGGAAGGACGATATTCTGGTTTGTGAGGGTGGCGATATTGGTAGAACAGCAATCTGGGAAGAGCAAATGCCCGAGTGTTACTACCAGAAAGCCCTCCATCGACTTAGACCCAAAGAGCCGAATATCCTGCCAAGATTCTTTCTCTACTACATGATGTTCATTTTCTTGGTTCGACGGGTTCCGATAGTTGAAGGAGCTAGATCAACAATCGCTCACTTGCCTGTTGCAAAGCTGAGAATGGTCCCAGTTGCTCTGCCATCTTTCAATGAGCAGATTCAAGTGGTAGAGCAGATTAACGCTGTGGACCACAAGATCGAGGCCGAGGAGCAGCGCAAGGCGGCACTGCAGGAGTTGTTCAAGACGATGCTGCATCAGTTGATGACGGGGCAGGTGCGGCCGAAGGAGAAGTTGTGAGCCATGCAACCTACTCACGTCGCCTACGCAGATGAGTCATATTGCACTGCTGAACGTTATCGAAGTGTTGCGACCGTCACACTTGCTAGGGAGACAGCAGATGATCTTGTCTCGCATCTTTTCAAACTTCTCAGCACTTCTGAGATCAAAGAGTTCAAGTGGAGCAAACTTCGTCAGGCAAGAGAACGTTTTGCTGCACTGAAATTCATTGACCTCGTTGTTGAGGAGGCACTGAACGAGAGGATGCGCGTTGACGTACTGATCTGGGATACAGAGGACAGCCGGCACAAGATCAAGAGGCGTGACGATCAGGCAAATTTGCAGCGCATGTACTATCACTTATTCAAGAATATATTGCAGCGCTGGCCAAGTGGGAGTACGTGGACGCTATATCCTGATGAGAATTCTGCACTCGATTGGGCAACTATGGCGGACTTCTTGGATGCTGCTGCATTCAATCTGGGAGTCGATCCCAATTTGCTAGCGCCGTCTTTTCGCGCCCGCCTCGAACGCGATTTTCAGATCCTTGAGATAGTTGAGATGGATTCAATCAAAACACCTATTTGCCAGGTGGCCGATTTGTTTGCTGGCCTGGGTGTCTTCTCCAGAAAACGCTACTCGCAATACCGTGAATGGCTAGAACGACAATCAAATCAACTGCCGCTCTTCCCCCTCATTAGTGTGGAATTAAGCAACTCAGACAAAGAGCGATGCACTGTTTTGAAATATCTCGATGATCTCTGTAAGCGGCACAAACTCGGTGTTGGCCTGAGATCGAGTCACGGACTTCGGACGTATAACCCTGTGAATCCGATGAATTTCTGGCCGTATGAGCCGCAGCATCCCAAGGACAAGGCACCTACGAAAGGCAGCGAGATGTAGATTGCCAGACGTGTGAAATCGCCCGCATGTTGTCGGCGGCGGATCGCAAGATCGAGGCCGAGGAGCAGCGCAAGGCGGCGCTGGGAGCGTTGTTCAAGTCTATGCTGCACCAGTTGATGACGGGGCAGGTGCGGGTGAATGAGAACCGCGAGTGAGACCAGTAGC
>CAZVCJ010000170.1:0-8621 GCA_964625745.1 uncultured Anaerolineae bacterium
CCAGTCCTCGACCACGGCTCGCCCCCCGTAGCCGGCCAGGTAACCCGTCAGCTCGCCCAGGGCCTCACCGACGCCGGCTACCAGCCCCACGAAGAGAGGGTTCAACACCCCGCCCATGCCGAAAACCACAGCCAGACTAGGGGCAGGGAGAATCACAGTGGCATTCCCCAGCAAACTGATGAAAAAAACTCCGGGATAGCCATAGCGCTCAAAACGAGCCAGCTCGTCGCGAAAGAGAGCGATGACCAGGGTGACGACGACAGCCAACAGCACCGCCCCAAGCCGCTGATATACTTTGCTTCTTTGCGCTGCTTTTTGCACGGTTCTACTCTTCAATCAGCCTGCCGAACTTTCTCGTCCTCTGGCCATAGGCAACCAGGGCTTTCTCAAGCTCTGCCTCGTCGAAGTCGGGCCAGTAGGTGGGAGTGGTGTAGTACTCAGCGTAGGCCGTTTGCCAGAGGAGGAAGTTGGAGAGGCGCATCTCGCCGCCGGTGCGAATGAAAAGGTCGAGGTCGGGCAGGCCGGCGGTGTAAAGATAGCTGGCAAAGAGCTCTTCGTCTATGGCTGCGGGGTCTATTCCCTCAGCTATGATACGCCGCGTGGCATCCACGATCTCGGCTCGCCCCCCATAGTTGAAGGCCAGGTTAAGAGTCAGCCGATCGTTGTCTTTGGTCAGCTCCGTCGCGCTATTTATCTTTTGGATCAATCTCTCCGGCAACCTATCCGTGCGGCCTAGATGGCGCAGGCGAACGCCATTTCGGTGTAGTTCCGGCACCTCCCGGTCAATAGCGTCCTCGAAAATGCCAAACAACCCGTTCACCTCGCCCTTCGGTCGCCGCCAATTCTCCGTGGAGAAACCGTAGAGGGTCACGATTTCGATCCCAAACTCCCTGCAAGCCCTGAGCACCCGGTGAGTGTTCTCTGTACCTGCTCGATGTCCCAGCAAACGCGGCAACTTCCGTTGTTTGGCCCAGCGCCCGTTGCCGTCCATGACAATGCCTATGTGTCGAGGAATGTTCTCCAAATCCCATGATTCCTTTCGTGTGAACGAGGTAATGAGTCAACGAGTAACGAGTTTGCACTTCCTCGTTACTTATTGCCCGTTCCTCATCACTCATTACTCATAACTCATAACCTTTAACCCGCCCCAGTCTCCACAGCCCAAACAGACCCACGAGAAGCGCTATGGCTCCGATAGCGTATCCTTCCACAATGCTGGCCTGGGTCAGGAAGACAGCCAACATGCCCAATGCCCCGCAGATCAGATAGATAGCCATCACTGCTTCCCGCTGACTTAAACCCATGGCTACCAGCCGATGGGAGAAGTGATCCTTGCCTGGGTGGGTGGTGGGGTTGAGACCCTGGCGCAGGCGGGAGACCACTACCAGCGTGGTGTCGAAGATAGGTACTCCCAGGACGAGCACCGGAATCATCCAGGTGACGACGTCCATCCTTCCAGGGAAGCGCAGTTTGATTCCCACTGCGGCCAGGACGAAGCCGATGAAGAGGCTTCCCGTATCCCCCATGAAGATACTGGCAGGGTTGAAGTTATAGAGCAGGAAACCCAGACAAGCTCCAAGAAGGGCCGCTGCCAGGCTGCCCACCAGATACTGCCCGCTCATAGCCGCCAGCAGGAGGAAGAAGGCGGAAGCAACAGTGGCCACGCCAGCGGAGAGCCCATCCATGTTGTCCAGCAGATTCAGTGCGCTGGTGATCCCCACCACCCAGACCATCGTCACCAGGATGTTGAGGATGGAGTGGGGTAGAAAATTGACTCTGATGCCTGAGGCAACGAGAATCAGCGCGGCCAGGGGCTGGCCTATCCCCAGTTTGAGCAGGGGGCGCATCCCCCAGCGGTCGTCCCAGGCACCGCAAAAAGAGACCAGGGTAGCCCCCAGGAGGATGCTCGCTCCCTGGGAGACGTAGGAGCGGTCGCCGAAGAGCAGGAGGGCCAGGATGAAGGCCAGGTAGATGGCTGCCCCCCCCAGGCGGGGCATGGCCTTGGTATGAATCTTGCGGGTGCTGGGCTGATCCATTACCCCCAGGCGTGGAGCAAGTCGCCTGGCGAGGGGGGTGACGCCAACAGCGAAGAGCAGGGCGGTGACAAGGATGAGCATGTAGTTAGTCATATTAGTCCTCTTAGTCTGATGGTCTTTGGTCTGGTCGTCCTTGGTCTGGTGCCCCCTGGTCTCATTGACCTGGAACTACTAGAGGTGCATTTCATAAGTTTTCAGGGTAAAGCCTCGAAGGCATGTCATTCTGAGGAGCGAAGCGACGAAGCCTGCCCTGAGCCCAGTCGAAGGGAATCTCGTTTTTGTTAGGCCATCGTTTCGCTATGCAAGGAACGAGATTCTTCGCCTCCGCTACGCTTCGGCTCAGAATGACAACGCATCTGTGTCTTCGGATCAACAAGCAAGTTTACCCTGAGAACTTTTGGGAAAGAGCACTAGCTAAGGACTGGTCTGATCTCGTAACTGGGCGATGAAAGCTTCCAGTGCTGGCCTGTCGCTCTCTGGGGCTAACTCCAAAGCGGTCTCGGCCTCGGCCATAGCCTCTTCGATGCGCCCCAACTGCTGGTAGATCATGGCCAGGTTCTTGTGGGTGGCGTAGTCGTTAGGCGCTAACTCCAGTACCTTGAGGTTCTCTTCCAGCGCCTCCTGAAACTTGCCCTGCAGGGCATAAATGTAGCCTAGAGCGCTGTGGGCCTGTATTATGTCAGGATTCAGTTCCAGAGCCTTGGCGTAAACCTCCTCCGCCCGTTCGAAGTCCTTCTCGTTCAAATAGGTTTGGCCTTCGGCGAGATAGGTCTGGACCAACTCTTCATCTGAACTGGTAATGGGCTTGTCCTGAGCGGGGCCGAAGGGCTGTCCTGGCCTCAACTGGGCGAGGAGGGCCTCCAGGCTGGCTTTGTCCCCCTCCGGGGCCAACCCCAGGGCGATTTGAGCTTCTGCCACAGCCTCATCTGTTCGTCCCAATTGTTGATAGAGAAGGACCAAGTTCTTGTGGCTGGCGTAATCGTTGGGGACTAACTCCAGCACCTTGAGGTTCTCCTCCACGGCCTCCAGGGGCTTCCCTTGCTGCGAGTAGATGTAACCCAGGGAGCTATGAGCCTGTACTATTCCGGGATTTAGCTCTAAGACCCTGGAGTAGGCGTCGGCAGCCTTGTCCAACTCCTTCATGTTCAGGTATAGATCGCCCAGGAGGAGATAAGTCTCGTGATACTCGTTATCCACGCTCAAAGAATGTTGATACTTCTCCAGGGCCTTCTCCTGATCGCCCAAGATGTAGTAAACCTGTGCCCATTCATTGAAGAGCTGAGCGTTTTGAGGGCTGAGGTTGGTCGCTTGACGGTAATACTCTAAAGCTTGACTCAACTTCTCAGCCCGCTGGGCCGGGTCGGAAACAATCTGACCCCAGGTACGAATGAGGCGGGCCAGGTTAGCGCTGTGGTCGGTGTTGAGCGGGTTGAGCCGCCGCGCCTCAACCAGCACTGCCTGGCCGATGATCAGCAGGTCTTCGCGGCCCAGACTGGCAATCTGCTGTGGTGTGAGCGACAGCGCCCTGGCAGCGCTGATGTCTTCCGGTAGCGTGGCTAGTCCCTCTGGCGCCTGCTTGGCCTTTTCCAACAGGGCCGAGCCCAGGAAGAGGTAGTAGTAGTCCTCATTGGGAGCAAGGTTTACGGCCTGCTGGTAGAGGGCGATGCTGGCATCATATTGGCCCGCGGAAAGGTAGGATTTGGCATGCTTGTAGACGACATCGGCCCTGATGACGTTGATGTTGGTCGTGAAGACCAAGACTACGACCCCGACCACCAGAATGGGGTAAAGCCACCCGTAGCGGCGTCGCCAGAAGCTGGGGGGCAATGGTCTCTTGTACAATAATGCACCTGCGATGGCTACGAGGAGGAGTAGAACAAAGACGTAATAGAGCACCAGGCCATTGGCTACGGCACTGGCTTGCTTTAGCAAGTCATCCAGGGATGCCACGGTGATTACGCTGCGTATCTGACGAGTGCGAACGACGAAAAAGGTGAGGAAACACCCCAGGGAGATAAGGGCATAAAGTAAGGGAGCCAAAGGCCAATTACCACGTCTAAATTGTGTCTGTCTGCTTATCAGGGCCACGATTATAGCGCCGCTCAGAAGCCAGGTGAGAGCGAGTAACCAGACCAAGCTGTAGCCCTTAGCGGCGATGTCGAATTGAGGGGTGAGGTAGTTAAATCCCATGGTTGCCAGGATAAGGCCCACTAGCAAAGAGTAGGTGATAACCTGGAGGTTAGAGGTTAGAGGCCTGCCCTGAGCGGCTCGACTGAGCTCGCCGAAGTCCTGGCCGAAGGGTTGGAGATTGGAGGTTCGCACCTGGATCTCTGGCGAAGATGACTTGCTGGGGCCCCGGTCTTGGCTCTGCCGGCTCTTGCGGCGTTTCCTGCGAGTTTGCTTTGCCCCCCCTCTTTCCCCCCCAATTTGGGGGGGATGAAGGGGGAGGGGCGCTTCGGTTGCCTGGGGAGAAGCGGGTGCTCGCACCAGATAGTAGCCTGTGGCGACCATCAACGCTGCATAAACCCAGAAATAGGTTCGTGTGGCTGCGATGGCGATACCAAGGTTGATCTCAACGAGATGAGCCAGCAAGGCTGATACTAGGGCGATGAGTAGGAATTGGAGGTTGGAAGTTGGAAGTTGGAGATTGGAGGTTGGAGGTTGGAGATTGGAGATTGGAGATTGGGTATTGGGCCGTCCATAGAACACAATTGCGGACACGATCAGGTATACGACCAGGCCGAGGGCAATACCTAACGGCAAGCCCACGCCCACGAACGCTGCCCCTTTCCAGAGCCAGAGGAAAAGGGCCGCGGCCAGACCGCCCCCAAGGAATAGACCGATGAAGACATTGCGCTGCCTGGAGCTCTCGATCAACCCCAGCCACTTGTAGCCATAATAGAATGCACTGCCAAAGAGCAAGATGTAGGCTACGAAGCCCGCCAGGCCCGTGATCACCAGCGCATCAAAGGTCTCATTATGGGAACGGTCGGGGGAGGCCTTACGGTCCTCGCTGTGAGCCAGGTCTGGAGGATAGAAGCGATTGTAGGCCACGAACATTGACTCCGGCCCATAGCCTATGAGGGGCCGCAAGAGGTTCAACCTGTCGGGTTGACCGGAGGGGTACTGAATAGGCTCGTGGGGTGTCATCATTTCTACGACCCCTTCCCAGATGAGCACTCGTACCAGGCCAGTGCCGGTTTCGGTCTCAAAGACACGTCCCAACCGGCCGATGTAGGGCAATTCTCGCCACGATGTTATAGGAGAGCCAGGCAAATTGAAAACTATAAAGAAGGCGACCAGGACAAGGGCCTGGATGATCCAGGACAGCCAGAGCCATTTCCATCCCTTGCGCAAGATAACCAGGAATCCGATACAGACCACCCCGCTCGCTATCCCCACAAAGAATCCAATGGCGGATAGAAGCGTCCTGTCGGGAGCACCGCCAAGGAAGCCGATTTTGCCCAGGAGGGCACCACCTGCCATGCCTACTAGAAATCCGATCAGGTCGCCGAGGATCACTGTAGCGATGGCCTTGCCTCCATCGCTGAGCTTGGTCGAGGTCTGATCCTCTGCCCGCCGGCGCAATCGAGTCAGTACCAGGAGCACAAAGCTGAAGAGCCCCGCCAGCAACCCCAGCATAGGACCGCGGCTCCGGCTGAACAAGATGCAGATCAACTGAGCAGCCAGAATGAAAACGTAGCAGGTCGCTAGAATCACATCGGAGATAACGCCTTCGCGAGCCCTTCCGCCTTCATCGGCCAAAATGGCGGAGAAGGACTCAACAACGCGAGCCAGGGTGAGGGGAACGACCATGATCAGATAGGCGCCCACGAAGATGGCGTTGCCCATGTTGGAGGCTACACTGCTCGTGACAGAGGATGCCCAGGGCAAAGGATCTCGGCCATAATGCTGCAGGATTCCATACAGGGAGACGGGCAAGCTGGCCAGGATGGCAGTGGTAACCAACCGTTCGATCTGCTCGCGAGTGCGCAGGCCCTGCAAGGCCAGAAAGAAGACCACAATGTACGAGAAGGTGCTGTAGGTACCCTGCAAGCGTTGGTAAGAGCCCCAGAGGCTAGCGCGGGGGGTCACAGAGGCAAGGGTAGCCAGTATGTACACCGTCACCAGGAACAGCGTGGGGAGAACTAATGGAGTTTGGAGTTTGGAGTTTGGAGTTTGGAGTTGAATGCCGCTTCCAGCTTCCAGCACTTTTATAACCCAGGCGACGGCCATAACCAGGGCGATAGAGCGCAGTAGGGTAAGCTTATCGGGCTCGAAAGTGCGGTCGGAGAAGACGTTGAAGAAAAGGGGCGTCACGATGACGGCTGCCAACCAACCAGCTTCTATAAGCTTTTCACAGAAAACGCCTAGCTTTGTCATCTCCAATCTCCAATCTCTAATCTCTAATCTCTAATATGTTCATCCCGGAACCAATCAATGGTTCTTCTGAGACCCTCTTCCAAAGGCACCTCGGCTCTAAAACCCAGCACTCTTTCGGCCTTTCTCACACCCGGCACCCGGCGACGTGTCTCCTCAAAGTTAGTGTTGTAAGCCTCCGCATAGGGTATGCGAACGATCTCCGAAGTCGAACCGACCAGTTTCTTGATCAACTGAGCCAGTTCCAAGATGGTAGTTTCCCGGTCATTGCCGATGTTGAAGCTTTGCCCCTCGGCTTCTCTCAGGGTTGCCGCCAAAATGGAGCCCTTGACGGTGTCATCAATGTAAGTGAAACAGCGGGTTTGCTGCCCGTCGCTGAACACCGTCAGAGGCTTGCCCGCCAGGGCCTGGTTGATGAATTTGGCCACGACGCTGCCATAACCTCTGGGATCGAGGCGAGGGCCATAGGAGTTGAAATAGCGGACGATGCTGACCGGCAATCCATTGTCATGGTAGATGAAGGCCAGGTGCTCGTCAATGGCTTTGGCCAGAGCATAGGACCAACGGCCTACGGCTGTGGGGCCCAGGATGCTGTCGTCCTCTTCGGCCAGGGGAGCTTTCTCTGATTTGCCGTAGACCTCAGAGCTGGAAGCAATGACTACTTTCCGCCAGTATTTATATGCCAGTTCCAGTACAGTTTCGGCGCCTCGCACATTGGTCAAAATGCCCCGTAGAGGATTATCAATGACGTGCTTGACCCCCACCACAGCCGCCAGGTGATAGATCAGGTCCACCCGACTTATGATCCGGTCCATCAAAGTCTCGTTGAGGATACTGTCGTTGACAAAGTGAAAGCGCTCGTTCCCCAGGTGATGGCGGATGTTATCTATCTTCCCTGTGGAGAGGTTATCAACCACGTAGAGCTCGTGGCCCTGGGCCATCAGGGCGTCCGCCAGGTGCGAGCCGATGTAGCCTGCCCCGCCGGTGACGAGGATTCTCATTTTTCTGTCTCCTCTCTGCCAGCCTCAAGCTTCGGCTCCTCATCGAAATCGAGAAAACTAGACACCAACGCGATGATCTGTCTCAAGCCTTCGAGTGCCCTTCGAGCATCCTCTTTCGTGAACACCTCATGAGGTATGCCGCCGGGGAGGCTGTTGGGGTATCTGGTGGGAATATAATATTGATCCAGGCTCTTGCAAAGGTCAAGAACTGATGCGAACTCGCTTTCGTAGGCTCGACACCTTTTAGCTAATAGATATGTGGAGTGGCCTATTACCGGCCTCTCGCCTTGGTGGTAAAGGAAAGATTTCAGTACTTTCTCAGCCGATTGTTGACAGAGGAAGCAAGCAACCTCATAGAATCCCTCTCTCTTGTTCACTTTAGCTGCTTCGTGGTCATGCTTACCCTGATCAAACCATCTCCTGGCTTCTCGTCTATTGTTGTTCATATACAACGATCCCTTCCTCCAATACGGTTTGCACAAAGGAGTTTCCATTTCCCCGCATCCGCTCTAACTCTTCTGGGGTGTAAACTAAAGGTTCTATGGGGATTTCATAATCGCATATTGCCAAGATGTCACCAATTCTGTCAATGAAATTTCTCTCGGTCTCCTTGACTATTAACAGATCCACATCGCTCAAGGCATTATAATCTCCTCTGGAAAAAGACCCGAAAAGGATCACCCTTTGAGGTTTATATGCTTTTAGCGAATCAATTATTTTGGAGAGCTCTGCTTCGAACTCCTCCGACGATATTCTTTTCATACACTCTACCTCAGCAACTCGGCGTAAAGCCCCTCGACGTTGGCGATCAGGGTCTGGGCGGCGAACCTGGGATAGACAGCTTCCCGACCGGCGCTCCCCATCTCCTTTGCCCTTTCCGGATTCCTGAGCAGCTCGATGATGGCCTCGGCCAGCCCCTTCACGTCCCCTGCTTCCACTAAACATCCGGTCTCTCCATCAACGACCACGTCGGGTACGCCGCCCACCGCCGTGGCCACCACCGGCACTCCTGCGGCCAGGGCTTCGATGAGGGAAACAGGCGTTCCCTCGTTGATGGAGGTGAGGGCCACCACGTCCAGATCAGCGTAGAGGCAGGGTAGATCGCGCCGCCAGCCGGTGAAGAGGACCTTCCCATCCAGTCCCAAGTCGCGAGCATAAACCTCTAACTCTTCTCTCAACTCCCCATCACCCACCACCAGGAACC
>CAZVCJ010000171.1:0-2763 GCA_964625745.1 uncultured Anaerolineae bacterium
CAACTGGGCGGATTGCGTTCCACCAACGGCGACGCCCGCGTGATCGAGTAGGGTGGCGTGCACATTCTCCACGCCGCTGGCGCTGTCCGCCACTGCGCCGGTCATCGTCACGCCGCCGCCAGAGGCGGGCAAGACGCTGGTCGTTAGGGCGCTGTCGAGCGAGAGGCTCGGCGGGGTGCTATCCACACTGAAGGTAGCGCTGCTGACATCTGAAACGTTGCCCACCCTGTCGGTAGCGCGGACGTCAATAGTGTACGCCCCCGTTGTGGTGGTGATGGCAAACGTCCAGGCCGCCTCATCCTGGGTAGCGACCTGCCAGGCGCCGCTCTGGCCGGCACCGGTGATCCGGTACTCGACCAGCGCCACGCCGGAGGTCTGGTCGGTGGCTGCGATGGCCATCACCTGGCCCTGTACCGGCCCGATGTAGACATTCGAATAGTCCAGGTGCGCTACCGGCTTGTCTGCGTCCACGGTGAGGGTGTGACCGGCGGTGGTATCGAACCAGTTCACCTGGTACTCGTACAGCGCTTTTGCCTCAACTTCTGTCAGCGCACTAGCGTAGATGGCCACCTCGTCCATCTGGCCGCTGAAGGCAGTATGAGTAAAATATACATCCTGACTTGAAAAATTGCCTATCTCAACGGGAGAATCGTTTTTGCAGATACCTCCCGCCCTGGCCCAGTCCGGCGGTACGACAGTGTTATCCAACGAGCCATTGAG
Organism: uncultured Anaerolineae bacterium; assembly: GCA_964625745.1. Taxonomy (GTDB): domain Bacteria; phylum Chloroflexota; class Anaerolineae; order VGOG01; family VGOG01; genus CAZVCJ01. The sequence goes on from CAZVCJ010000171.1 coordinate 721, forward strand.
GTACAGACGCGCCTTTTCACCATCGTACGTTGCCAGGACGTGGTTCCATTGGTTTGGAAACAAGGGTTTATTGCTCACCAGATTCATCAGCGGGTCAAGGCATCTCCCGTCAGATCCACGGGTACCGGCCATTAATGTTACCCTCATCGAATTGGGCTCAATGGACAACATGTAGTTTTTGTTCTGGGACTGGTATGTCCAATATGGATAATCGTGGACGCCTTTTGTGAGCAGCGGCTGCCGGTTCGGCTTGACATGGATCGGTTGGACCCACAGGCTGATGGTGAAGGCATCCAGGTCCAAGGCACTGTGATCAGGAATGGTGATGATGTCATCCTGCCCATCGAAAGAGATGGCCTCTCGTACCGGCCCTTTGACGCCCGCCTTGGGGCAAGTCGAGCCGGTGCAACCCGCAGAATTGCCTAACTGTGAGGAATCTGTAAAGCTGGTGGCGCCCAGTTTTTCGTCCAGGTGCAGGTTGAGCATAGGCACCTCGGCCATCAACGCGGCGATCTCTTGCTGGGAGAGAGCCTTCCTGTGAACCGTCACGTGGTCAATCAACCCGTAGAAATTTCCCCCCCCAACGTGGTCGCTCCCGACAGTCGTTTTACCCGCCGGGACATTCGGGGCCGGATTGCCGGTGACGGCCAACGCGACGCCGTTCAGGTAGAGCTTCCACACGCCATTCTCTCGGACTGCCGCGACGTGCTGCCAGGTGTTGGCGGTCAGTCGTGTGGTGGATTCGACCCAACCGACGCCGCCGTTGAGGACCTTGAGCGTGCCATCCGCCGCGAGGAACAAGCCGTACCCGTTGTAAGCGGTGTTCCCGTTGTTGACGATGATCTGGTTGCGGCCGTTCGACCCGGCCCACTTGACCCACGCGGCCAGCGCAACATTGTCGGTGGCATCGGTGACCTGCTGGACCGCCACGTAATCATTCACCCCGTCAAAGCGGGCGGCCTGGTTAGAGCGCCCCGGCAGGCCGGTGTCGGGACAGCTAGAGCCAGAGCAAACCCCGACGAGATTGTTGCCGGAGCTATCGCTCAGGCTCTGAGAACCGGGCGGTTCGTCAAAGCGTATCTCCAGCGCGCGCGTAGCTCCTGTGTACAGGTCCTTCACTTCATCATCGCTGAGTGCATAGCGATAAATGCGCACGTCGTCCAGACCGCCCATGAAGGGGATAGAGTAGGAGGACAGTTGAAGAGAATAGGTGTGATCGCTGATTTTGCTATCCAATCTGTAAACAGCCGTTTTGCAAGCCTGCTGGCTATCGCCGTACCAGCCAGGCTGGCTGTAGATGGTGACGCACGTGTTCACAGCCTCCAGAGAAGAACCTTTAGTACAATCTGAGGCGCACTCCGAAGACAGGGTATTAACCACGTCCACGGCAAAACTCTTGGCCCATCCGCCGTAGCCTGCGTGTTCATAGAGTATAGCCCTTCGCGGGGGCGCCGACCGGCCAATGAACAACTTGGCACCAGATTCGACGGCCACTGGCGGCCCCACGTCATCCGGGAAGGTATGCGTCTCCTGAGGCACGCCACTGACGTAGATCCTGTAGGTCGGGTGATCGTACGTAATGACCACGTAGTTCCATTGGTCCTTGGTGACGATAAAGTCGGTCATAAAGGAACGCCAGGCTGCTCCGTCACCGAAGCCCACCTCGAGCTTTCTCCTGCCCATGAGATTATCGCCGCCTCGGGGAACGCTAACCAACCGTACTGACGGATAGGCATCCTTTTCCTCATCGTTCCAGCCGAGGATGCCATAACGATATGGCTCCGGGTTTTCGCCAGAGATCCCTTCCCGCCTATAGATGCCCTCTTGAGGGTAGATCCAGAAGGCCTGGGTGAACTGCCCGCCGCTTAGATCCAGGCTGTCATTCATGGAAGCCTGGAGCACGTTCCAGAAATGCTCTTGGTCGAAGGTCGCTTTTCCACCCAAAACCCCGCCATCCGCGTCAATCGTGGGACACTGGCCCTGGAAACAGGTGACATCTTGCCCATACGGGGAAGCATCGAGATAGTCGCCATCAAGTTTGAG
>CAZVCJ010000171.1:2863-8610 GCA_964625745.1 uncultured Anaerolineae bacterium
AGCGCTCGTCGGCGGCTCCCCACAGGTTGGCGATCTCCGCGCCAGCCCGGTTGGTCAGGCTGACTGCCTGGGTTGCGGCGGTGCTGATCACCGTCACTCGCCCGTTGATGGTCGCCGTTTGGCGGGGGGCCAGGGTATAGACCCTGGGCTCGACGTCTTCGTTCTGAACTGCCACAGGAAAGTCAACCTCCAGCAGACCCAGGGCGTGCCGGTTGCGCAGTTGGTTTTCGATGCTAGCGGTATAAGTGATGGTTTGTCCGGGGGCCACGTAGCCGTCGGAGGGACCGAGGCCGGTCACCTGCCGCGTCCCGGACGGGGCGCTTCCGAGCGTCCAATGCAGCGTGATTTGGGTGCCATCGTAGTAGGGATCGTAGATGCCCTTGGTGTCCTTGAATTGATGACTGCCGCTGGCACTCACCTGGATGCTGCCTAACGAGTCATCAGGATCCTCCCAATAGGAGGCAGAGTCAATTTCCACCACCTCAATGCGGATGGCCGGCTCGCAGACATCGCGGACAATGCTGAGGGGTTGCGTCTGTCCAGCCAACACGCCTGTCTGCCTGTACACGCTTCCCCCGTTGACGCGAATCTCGATCTCGGCTGCATAGTCCTGCGCCGGAATCGGCCACATGGACATCGGAGGTAAATCCGCATAGACATCCCGCACCGCATCGGCGGTGAAACTGGTGAGCGTGAGCCGGGCGCAGGGGACGGTCTGCAGCTGAATCTCCTCAACCTGGGAGGAAATGGTCAAGACGTCGGCCTCTGACATGACCTGGGGGTTAAATCCGTACACCTCTTCCTTCTTGTCCAGGATGCCGTCGCCGTCCGTGTCGGGATTGAGCGGGTCGGAAGTAACCCAGGTCTGCAAAGGTTGGCCCTGGGAATCATAGCCATATACAAAGCCCCAGCCGTCAATTTCCTCTTTGTCAGCCAGGCCGTCGCCATCCGTGTCGGCCTGGAAAGGATCGCTGTGGTAGAACAGTTCCCAATAGTCGGTCAACCCATCGCCGTCCGGGTCACGGTCAAGAGGGTCGGTGCCGTTGCGGATTTCGTAAAAATCGGACAGGCCATCGTGATCAGTATCGGCCGTGCCGTCGTGGGGGTCATTGCCGCCGTAGGCTTTGCTGCGCAGGGCGTCGCCGTCGGCGTCGCACAGCGTGGGGAAGTCACTGTCCCAGGCCAGGGCGTAGCTGTCGTTGCCCCGGCTGGCCAGGGTGTAAAACTCGTCCAGCGTGGCCGGGAAGATATCGAACGTGAGGTAATCCCCCAGCGGCGTGTGCAGCGTGTCCCCCTGATCGCGCAAGTAGCAGACTGGGATCCAGAAAAAGGGTATCAAGAAACACTCCTGGACGTTGATCTTGTACCCTTCCGTCAGGTAGAGCTTGATTTGTTCGTTGATGCCGATCTGCGCGAACAAGTAGGTGTACTCAAGGTCCTTTTCCCTCGTGGCTACGCCGCCGTTCTGGCCCGCACCCCAATAGCTGTGAACCGAGCTGGTGCTGAGGCTGCCGTGAATATCCTGCTCAGTGGGCAATATCTGGTAGGCAAAGTCCGACTGCTCGATGTAGTCATCATCGAGATAGTGCCAGGCGTAGATGGCACCCAGGGCTGAGTTGGGCTGGTTCCGGAAGAGAGTGCTGGTGACGTGGAGCTTGACCTGCAGCCGGTTACCCTGCTGAAAGCCGTCGTCCGCCTGCAGGGCCAATCTGAGATCACTGGTGCTCAGTCGTCCCTCATGCCGCAAATCTACCAACGGATTGTGGCTGTAGATCAAGAACTGCACCAGCTTGGCCAGGGAGCCGCTGATGCCGGAGCAGACGTAGCTCTCGACGCCACCGGACTGGCCCGCGTCGGCGATCTTGCACACCCAGCCAATGAGGGCGTCAATCGCAACGACCAGGGCCACAATGAGGGTGCCGATAGGGACAATCGAGGCGATGGCAAACATGATGGCATCTACGATGAGCTCGGCTACCAACGCCGCGAACGCCTCGTCGAAAGCAAGCGAGCCGAACCGCGCCCCGCTGGCGATCATCTGGTACGTGAAGAGGCCGGTTGTTACCACCACCGTCACCACCATAGAGATCACCGCCGCCGTGCGCGCAGCTTTGTTGACAGTTTGTGCGGCATTCATAACGGATTCGGCCAGAGATGCCTTGTTTACTATCTTGCCGCCCTGGCTGATCGCCCTGGCAGCATCTACGACGGCTTTAACTGACAGCGCAGAGAAGGCCGCGTGCAGGGCATGGTCGGCCACCGCTCCCCCTATCTCGGGGGTGGCGATAAGCAAGGCTGTCACCGTCCCTGCCACGGCCAGGGCGCCAAAGATGAGTAGGCCTTGCTTTACCCTGGTAGAGGGCCAGAAGGATCTCAGTTTCTGCATCGCCCGCCCTTGGGCGCCGCGCATGAAGTCATTCACTTTCTCGCCTGTTGTGCGCCCGTACACTTGAATGTTGCCCCGCATAACGTACCAGGCGAATACAGCATCTCCGGCAGCGATCTGCTTGACACCGGCCTCGGCCAGATCCCTGACGATCCAACCCGCAGTGAAGCCCCGCTGAGTTTTCGCCTCCAGGGTCTCATCGGAGGACGGATCCCCAGGACTAAGAGGCTGGCCTGCGATTTCAACAATCGTGCCGGCGCCGTGGAAAAGGGAGAGATAGAAGGATTGGGCCAGGAGGGTGCGCCCGGCGTTGATCTCAGGGCGGTCGTCTGAATACTGCTCCTGGAACACCCGGTCGAAGACGGCGTCCATGTGTTCCCAATAATCGCCGATGGGGTAGGCTTCCCATGCCTGGGCGTCTGCATCATAGCGATAGGGAGCCCAGTTCAGACCGGCCAACACCTGTTCTGTGACTTTTGTGGGATCGAGGTTGATCGTGAGGCTGTTGCTGGCATAAACGCCTTTGGTAGCGGTGCTCACGCCCGCCTCGATGACGGACGCCGTGTCCAGGCCGATGGCGCGATACCGCTCCTCGCGCACAAACAGCAGGGTGGGGCTCTCCACCAGGGGAGTGGCGCCGCTCATAAACTCGTCGTTCAAGATCTGCTTGGTATATGTCATCGGGATCGTGGCCAGTCCGCTCTGGTCAGGAAAGGTGAACGTTCTGACCTCCGTGGCCCCCAGAGGAATGCCCCACCGCTCAGTAGAGGTGGCGTTGCTGGTGATCGCGAAGCGGCGCGCGATTTCGTCCACGCTCAAGTCCCGCCGCCCGGCCAGGAAAGTGTCTTCCAGGACATCGGCCAGCTTCCACAGACTGGCCGCGTAATCGGGATTGCGCCCGTCGTAGTTCGGGTTCTCAAAGATAACGCCTACCTTCAATCCGTCATCTTCCCGCACGCTGAGGCCGGTCAGATACCAGTCGTCGTAATACCTGTGAATGACGCCTTCGGTTGTCACCCAGTTGTTCGTGTCCTGACACCACAGGTCATAGGCGTTGCTGTCCGTCTTCTTGACCGTTGCCCCCGGTTGCGTGGGATGGGGGAACTGGTCGGGCATGTCGCTCGTATCGCACGTGTCCCTCATACCCTGGAGCAGCCAGGTCACACGGATCTGTTGGGGCAGGCCCAAAGCGGTACCGGTCGGCCGGTACAACATACGCGCCGCAAAGGCAACGGGGCTGTCGCCGGTCTGGTCGCGCACCAGATTGAGGGGGACGTACACCGCCAGGGCGCCTGTCGGGTCCTTCACCCGCACCGAGATGCCATATTTGCGGGTTTCGGCCTCGTCGAGCCAACTATCCAGCCAGGTGTTCAGTCTCTCGGTATCGCTGATGATATTGGTCCCGGTCAGTGCTGGCAAGTTGGGCTTGGTGGTGACTCCCGCTTTGACAGGCAGTCCGCCGAATTCGTGGGGGTCGGCCGGGACGGTGATCTCCAGCATGGGCACCAGGCGCATATCGCCGTTGGCCAATTTGCCGCTGCTGCCCAGGGTATCGTCAAAGACGCGCCGTTGTTGGCCCTGGCGGTCGCCGCTGGGCCAGTCCAGCACGTTGAGGGTGTACACAGGTGGGTGGGATTGGTGGGGCGGAGCTGGAAATCCACAAAGACCGGTTTGTTTCTCGTAAGAAGCTTCGCGTTGAAGGAAAAGGTCTGGTCAGTGAAGCCGCTTACCTGGTTCCCCTCCACACCGCTGCCCATCGCCAACGTGGGAGACAGGTCCACCGTATCCGGAACGCCGTCGTTATCGTTGTCGAAGTCAAAGACATCGGGAGTGCTGTCGCTGTCGGTGTCCTCGCACCGGCTGCCGGTGGCCGGCACGAGAATGTCTTTGTTGGCGGCCTGGTCAAACTTGGTGTCTTTCAGGCTGGAACACTCCAGCCCATCCACCTGGCCGTCGCCGTTGGTGTCCGGATCCATAGGATCCAGGTACCACTGCTTGCCGGCGGCATTCTTAAAACCTTTCACCTCAGTGGCATCGCTGATCCCGTCGCCATCGCTATCAATCTCCAGAGGCCCTGTGCCCAGTTCGAGCACCTCGATTCCGTCGCCCAGGCCATCGTCGTCGCTATCGGCTTTGCTCTTGTTGGTGCCGAGCTGATCTTCTTGCCAGTCGGTCAGGCCGTCTCCGTCCGAGTCGGTGCCGTCGTCCTGGCTTTCAGAGTTGTTCAAAGCTGCCGTCGTTTGAGGGGCAAGAGTAGGCCGAAAGTAGGAGGCGGGAAGTGGGGGGTAGGGAGAGGGGCTATTCACCTCCACGCTATCCATCTGACTCCCTGCTTCGCTTTGCAGTGGATCGCGGTGCGGCTCGAAGTCCTTCTGAGTCAACGCTGCTTCTACTTCACGGGCTTTTTCTTGCGCCGAGCGCTCCGCTTCGTATGTGTCGTTCTGCGTCTTCTGCTCGTGGTAAAAGGCATAAGCACGCTGGCTTTGCAGCAGTGGCGTCAGGAGTATCGAGGCGACGACGATCGAGATGGTGGCCGCGTACACCGCGGGCGATTTTCGGTACAGGATCATCAGGCCCATCAGGCCCAGTAGACCCAGCGCCAGGCTCAATGACTGGCCTGCCTGCACCAATCCCTGCGGCGTCAAGAGCTGCCTGGGGACCGAGATCATCCCCAGCAGCGTGGGGGATTTCGCTGCGACTGCGCTCCACCCGGAGAAATCGGTCGTGATCTCGACCTCGATCCGCTCCAGACCACTGGGTGGGAAATTGAGATGCACAATCTGGCGCATGGGCAGGCCCTCTGCGTTGATCCAGATTTCGCCCTGGCCCGTCATGTCCACGTACTGCTGGATCACGTCCAGGTTCACGCCGACAGGAAGTTTGCCTTTGCGCTGCAATTCGGCTTCCATCTGGTCGCGCATGTATTGGGCAAAAGCCGGCCCGTCCAGGTCAAACGTAAAACGTGAAACGTAAAACGTAAAAGCTGTGTTTTCACGTTTCACGTCTTCACGTTTCACGTTTTTGGCCGCCACCAGGTAAGTCAGCAGGTCTTGATCGGGCGCGAAGAGGCCCGTGAAGTCATCCACCTCTTTCCAGGCGCTTTGGCCCACGCGCCCCGCGACCTGGCCATCTTCAACCTTGATCGCAAGGGCGTCTTGCTCGGTGCGGACGTTGCCTCCATCAGACCAGAGCTTCATTTGCAGCATCTGGGCCGGCAGATCAGCCTGACCTTCGAGGTAGATGCGCTGCTGGGTGCTGCTCAGACCCACGTTTTCCAGCCTGGGCAGAGGCCAGGTGGTTTGGACGATACTCAGTAGATGGAAATTTGGCTGCGTCAGTTGACAAAATGAGCGAATAGGTG
>CAZVCJ010000172.1:0-8478 GCA_964625745.1 uncultured Anaerolineae bacterium
TCGCGACTGGACTCCTCGGCGAGCCCACGCGGCCGTGCACGACATGCCCAAGTAAGCTTGACGACAAGCGGGGAGCACGAGGTAAAGCCGTGCTCCCCGCTGTCATTGGCCTGGAGCGCAACCGATGATACGCCAGCTCAGTGTCTTCAGTGTTCTCAGCGGCATCAGTGGTTCATCTATCCGTGTCTTGCACGCCCTGAGACTGGCGTTTTGCTTGGTGGAAAAAAGAAGAGGAATTGTAAGAGGAGCCATAGGTGAGGAGGATCCTACGGGGCAGGGAACTGTTGAATGGCTACTGTGCAAGAAACGCCTCGATCTCGTGGCGAACCTGCTCCAGGTCGTGATCGGGATCACCGGTCAGCGCTGAGGGTTCAATCTGCCCGTCCGGTCGGTGCACATGGTGGGGGAAGTTGGCGAGACCAGGATGATGCAGCGCATTATCCCATCCCAGCACACGCCTGCGTGCTTGCACCAGGGTGTAGCCGTACTTGCCCAGCGTATCGTTGAAGTAGAGGTCCAGGATATACCCGCCCGCTAACTCAAGCCGCCACTTGGTGATGAGATCGTGAACAGCCGTGACATAGGCGCAGGTGGCTATGAAGCGGACGACGGCGCGATTGAACTCAGTAGCCATTCGAGTAGCCTCCACATGACCCGGGTGCGTTGCAGGACCTCTACGGCGTTGCGCCACTCGATGGAGTCTTCCCAGTCGGGATGCTCCCGACCTTCACCCCGGGCCAGGCGAGTCTCCAGCGCTTCCAGAGAATCACCGTAATGCTGCTCAAAGCGCCGAATCATCGCTTGCAGGATCGCTTCCCGGTTGCGCGCATCGTCCAGCAATGAGGTCAGCGCCTCACGAGGGATACTAGATGGGAGGGCACGCAGAGCAACTTCGGACATTGTCTTCTCCTTCCAAGCTATGAGGTGCAGGTAGTGTATCACTCGCTTTGAAAAAGGTCAAATGTGGAGGTGATAAAAGTGCGACTTCGAGGCGGATGAAGTGATCATTGACCTCCGCGTGACCAGGCTGCGGCTGCTGTGAGGCAACGGAGGGACAGCGGACTTCGTCGCGAGTTGCATGGTGAGCCTGTCGCTTGTACTGAGCCCAGTCGAAGTGAACCATCAGTCGAACGATAAACGGATGGGCTGGCACGGGCTCCTATCCGCTAATCCGCTTGCTATCCGTTGCTGCCCAGGCCGCGCCCTTGCGTGCCATGAGGCTGGCGTATCTGTCTGTGATTTGACAGGGGGCCAAACTGTGCTAAAATAGCTGTGGTTAGTGGGGCGCTGGAGCTTGGCCTACACGGCGCAGCCTGACACAGCAAACATCATCCCTGAACCCAACGCCAGCCACGGCTGCACTCTTGCGTGCCCTGAGGCTGGCGTTTTGTATGGACTGGAATCACTGACCGCACTGAACAGCACTGAGGCCACTGAACGTGGTGCTCCCCTCAGTGTCTTCAGTGCTCTCAGCGGCATCAGTGGTTCATTTATCCGTGCCCTGAGGCTGGCGTTTTGGATGGAAAGAAGGAGGGAAGTATGATGAAGCACAACCGAAGAACTACTAACCTTTTGACTGTAGCCTTGCTCTTGCTCATGGCCTTGCTTTTGCTGGCCATGCCTCAAGTAACCGGTGTGTCGCTGGCGAGGCCTGATCCTGGAGTGAAGCCGATGCCGACGAACGTGGAGAGGACAAGTATCTCTATTGAGCCCATCCTGACGGGTTCAGACGTCCTGCTCGGATGCACATATCTAAGCCCTTCTGGTCGGTTCTCTATACGATATGATTGTGAATGGGAAGTTGAACGGAGGAGAGACAACTGGGAAGATACGGAGATTGAGTGGGTTGAGACAGTGTACTTCTACGCTCCCAATGGTGCCTCTATGCACATCCATGCGTGGCGCAACTCTGCCAATGTCAGTCTGCTAGAATGGTTCGAGAGCAAAGAGCGAAGTCGGATACCTTTTCAGCCACTTGAATCTAGCCTCAGGACCAACGCTACCATCGAAGGGTATCCAGCCCTTGTTCTTGTCCAACCAGCTGTGGGTTTCGCGCCTCCGCAGTTTCGAGCCTATGTATCGGAAGGGTCGTTTGTCTTCTTGACACAGTATTCAGCGTTTGACAAGGGTGGTCTGCTGCCAGCCTATCTGAGGATGCTCGAAAGTCTTGATCTCTCACCCACTGACCCAACGAATAAGCATGTCCTTCAACTTCCTAGGCTGGAATACCCGCTCGAGGTGCGTGAGGACGGTTACCTCTGTGACAGTGACGACTGCTATGACGGTAGCCCAGGATGCTGTGGACTACCTGATGATTCACCTTCCAATCCATACCCGTGTGCTAAGCATAACATCTCACATGAATGGATGGGCAATTGTACATGGTGGGTAGCACATCTCTATCCCCAATTGGGTGGGGATGTAGTGGGCGATCAGTGCACTGGGATGGCCCACTGTTGGTATGAGGGAGCGCAGGATGCGGGATATACGACTGGTAGCTCCCCTCAAGTTGGTTCTGTCTATTGTAACAACTACTTCAGCGACAGGGATGGTCATGTGGCTGTGGTGACCGAGGTACTCAACGATGGACAAAAGGTAAAGGTGTCAGAAATGCGTTGGTGTGAAGTATGTGAGCAGGAACACGAGTATCTCACCTCTACCGCGGAAGGATTCATATACGTGGGTGGCGCCCCTCCTCACCCCGATCTCAAGCAATGCCGCGATCTCACAAACGACCCCGAAAGCCCTATGGTAGGCACGCCAGTCACCTTCGACTTCAGGGTTTGCAATGAGGGAGATGCAACTGCCATCATCGAGAATATCGGTCCCATAGGGCATAAACCTGGTGGAGGCCCGTGGGATGCGTTCATAAACACAGAAGTCACTGTTGTTCCGGGTGATGGCGAAACCATTCAACCTGGAGCCACCTTTGACACACCAGGAACTTGGCGCGTTGATGGCATAGACTACATTATGGCCGGTACACGGGATCGCCTACCAGCGAATGGCTATCGTCATGAATATGACTTCTGTGTGAGAAGCCCCGATGATCTTAGGCAGTGTTTGGATCTGGAAATTCATCCCGATCCACCGATTCTCATTGGCGAAGAGGTCCGCTTTGTATTCGACGTTTGCAATGATGGCTGCGGGCCAATTACCTTTCAACACATTGGCCCCGAGGGTCACTCGCCTTCTGGTGGCCCCTGGGATGCTTTTTGGGATACGGAGGAGACCGTAAATCCCGGTCAAACGCTTACTATTGAGAAACGGCGGAGCTTCGATGAAGTCGGGACATGGTGCGTTGATCGAATTGCCGTTCAATTCACCGAGGATCCAAGTACCAGACAGACTTTGCGTCCCGATGGCCATAATCAAAGTTTCTGCTTTGAAGTGGTCGAACCAACTACTGCAACGCCCACACCCACGCCTACGCCAGGTACGCCAACCACCACACCAACACCTACAGAGACCCCGACAGTTACTCCAATACCAACTAGCACCCCAACACTCACTCAAGCACCTCCACCACCTCCACCACCCCCGGGTTGGATAGAGCTACCACTTGAAAACGGCGGCTTTGAGACGGGCAATTTCTCCGGGTGGACAATCAGATCAGGAGGGTGGGAGATAACTACCTTTTGCCCTCACTCCGGAAATTACTCGGCAAGAAAGCCGGGTGGCCCTCACCCTGGATTTATCTTCCAGGACCTTGACCTTTCTCCGTGGAGGGATTTTATCAGCCAAGGGCTTGGATGGGCAGCAATTGGTCTTTTCAGTACCACGCAACACAATCCCTCAGGAGGGGACTACCTGATTCTCAGATTTCGGCAAGGGGAAACCGAGTTGATAAGGTATGAGCGAGGTTGCACCAGGAACGACGATTGGGCCGAAGATTGGGAAGAGCGTCCGATTCCTCCCGACACTGACAACATTCGTGCGGAGTTTGGAACCTGCAACGATTCTACTCGGATAGATGATGCTTATGCGAGGATAAGGTTTGAGTCGCCAACTGCGACCCCTACACCGACTGCAACTCACACCCCGACACCCTCTTCAACACCAACCGGCACAGCCACAGCGACAGCTACCCACACCCCGACGCCGACAGCAACTCGCACCTCAACACCGAGTAAGACACCCACACCGACAAGCACACCTACAGCCACACCAACGGTGACCAACACCCCCACGCCAGGGGAAGCAGTGATTGTGACGATTGAGGACGGCGATGGAGCGCCCGGTAGCACAGGCAATCCAGTGACCATCTCCGCGGACAACCAATCGCACAACACGACGCCGGTCGCTTCGGCAGAGCTGTGGTTCGTGTACGATGAAACGATAGGTGTAACAGCAAGTGGGGTCAACACGACATCACGAACTCAGGGTTTCCAGGCGCAGATGGACGTTGATCGTTCGAACCCGTCGGCGGCAGTAGCGCACATTCTCCTGTTCAGTTTGGGTGGGACGATTCAGCCAGGGACGGGGCCTATTCTCGAGTTGCTGTTCGATGTGGATGCGTCAGCTAATGGAGGCGACACGACAGACCTGACGTTCAGTAACGTGCTGTTGGCGGATGCAATCGGAGGTTCTATTCTGGCAGACTTCACGGACGTTGGGCTGTTCACCGTGACATCGCTCTGTGAGCCGGAAGGGGACATCAACGACGATGACGCAGTCAACATCTTCGACCTGCAAATCCTGATCAACATGATCCTGCACACGCCACAGCCAGACCCAGACCTATACTCGGCGCAGTGGTGGGTCTGTGCAGACATTTCGCCTTCGCCAGGAGGAGATGACCAATGGAACGTGTTCGATTTGCAGCGATTGATCTGCCTGATCCTGGGAACATGTGGAGGGAGGCAGGCGGGTGGAAACTTGGGACTGCTGGACAGTAGTAACGTGGTGAGCATGCCTTACCTGGCCGTGGACCCTGGAACCAGCGGAGCGTTTGGCATTGATCTCGACAGCGACGACGCGATCTCGGCGGTTGAGATGTGGTTCAACTACGACTCGTTGGGTGGGCTAGTAGACATTGGCCCCATAGCTATCACCTCTCGAACGAGTGGCTGGTCAGTGTCGTCTACAAAGAATGATAGCGATCCGTCAGCCGTGGAGTACCACATCCTCTTGTTCAACCTGAGTGGAGTACCAATCACGCCAGGAGCGGGTGCAATTCTGTCGGCCGAGTACACCGTTGCCCCAGGGGCATCTGGAAGCACACCCTTGGATATAACGCAGGTAAACCTGGCCGACGCCTCAGCTCAACCGTTGCCGGCGGAATGGCAAGATGGTGAGTTCCGAGTGGAGCCCACCTCGACGCCAACACCCACACCCACGCCGACAGCAACTCACACCTCAACACCGACCAGGACGGCCACGCCAACGGTGACTCAGACACCGACGGCGACCAAGACGCCGACCATCACGCCGACGAGGACGCCCACGTCCACTGGAACAGTGCCCCCTACAGCCACTTGGACGCCAACCCACACGCCGACGCCCACGCCCACTGGAACAGTGCCTCCTACCGCCACCTGGACGCCGACCAGGACGCCGACGCGGACGCCGACCAGAACGCGAACGCCTACTGGAACAGTGCCCCCTACAGCCACCTGGACGCCGACCCGCACGCCAACGAAGACGGCGACGCGAACAGCAACCTCAACTAGAACCCCAACTAAAACATCCACTCCAACCGGGACACCCGCTATGACACACTGGCGTGGCGAATACTACAACAACGAGACTCTGAGTGGAAGTCCTGTCCTGGTGAGAAATGACGTTAACATCGATTTCGAATGGTATTCAGATTCTCCAGATCCAGTCATTTACTCTGACCATTTCTCTGCTCGTTGGACGAGAACACTATACTTCTCCGGCGGTCGCTATCGGTTTCATGTCTTCCACGACGATGGGGCCAGGCTGTGGCTTGATGGGGATCTGGTGATCAACGAGTGGCACTGGGGTCGGGAGACTCATACGGCCGATGTTGATCTAAGCACTGGCCAGCATAGCATCAAGTTGGAGATGTACGAGATTGACGGCTGGGCTGCGGCCATGCTGTCGTGGGAGTCATTGTCCACTCCAACACCTACGAGGACTCCGACACCCACGCCGACGCCCACCGGCATTTTCACATCAACAGTCACCCACACCCCAACGCCGACCAGGACGCCAACGGTGACACGCACGCCAGTCACCCCTCTTCCGGCTTTGAATAATCACAGAATCTCTATACCAGCTATCAGCAGCGGGGATGAACTCGGGACTGGGCAATGGAAAACGCAGCTTCATGGACAGAATGTGGGGGAAGTGCCAACTCGGCTTATTCTGCTTGGTTGGGGGGAATACTCTGGAACCTGCTCAGCGCCCGGCCCTAGATATCGTTTGTCTTCTGGAGAAATCGGCCCCGGTGCTGCTATGATTTGGGAGATCGAACTTCCAGAGTCCCTGAAGTCAGGCATTATTTACAGCGTGGCGACTGAGGAGTTCATTGCTGCCTGGGATGCCTCGGCCAACGCCCTGAATGGAACCGAAAGTTGGCTTGCTTGGGAGGCACTTTGGGAAGCAAATTGGAGTGGTGAGCCTTTGGCAGCGGTAGCCAGACGCTCAGGACCTAATGATTTTGGCACGACGGTGTCCAGCACCTATACCGGCATCTCCAGGCAGATGGAAGGAACCGGCCCTCCGTATCTGTACTCTGCGCCCTACGTCACGAAGGGTTACTATGGCCTGGACACGGAACTGACTATCCAGAACTCGGGCCAAGGATGTACCTCGGTAGCGATAGACTACATGGAACAAGGGACCTGCGACATCTCCTATACTCAGCACATTGAGCAGTTGGCGCCGGGTGAGGCCGTGCGGGTGAGGGTGCCTTCTACGTGCTACTGGCTGGGATCGGCCCGTATCTCGGCCGAAGTACCCCTGGCCATCATCGTTGACGAGACGAGCTTCGACGCGCCTTGCTGGGGCATGGATCGGGGCAGGCTCGTGACCGCCAAAGTTGAGCCCTATGACGACGGACTGAGTGGCTTTGAGCTATATGGCCCCATGATTTTCCGAGAGATCAGCGGCTGGGATACTACGGTGAATGTTCATAACCTGAACTCTCTTAGCGAAACTTGGGTTACGGTGAAGTTCCTGGATGTCAGCGGTGGTAGCATCTTATCCTTGAGCGATTGGGTCTACGCCAACGGTTCTACTACTTTCTATCTGCCGATATCTACTGATCTGGGGATTGATTATGTTGGCGCAGTGACTATAGAGTCCCTTGAAAGAGAGGGAAGCGATCCTCAGCCTATATCGGCCATAGTGAGAATGAGCAAACCGGACGATCTTTATACACCACAGTTTGACGCACAGGGGGCGAGCTACAATGCCGTACCACAAAGCCTTGTTGAGGACGTGAGAACCATAGCCCTTCCCTTCCTCGCAAGGGATGGGGCTGCAACCTCAGCCATTGGCATTCGCAACAACAGCAATTGCAATAGGCTGGCAGCCGTCTTGGATATATACGAAGAAGCTGGCCTTCTAGCTTCCGTGCCCATATCCATAGACCCTGATGAAGTAGAGTGCGTTGCGATGAACAACATTGGGGTGATTCCGTTCACTGGCTCAGGCATACTGCATGTGAGTGTTGATGAAGTACTATGTGGTGAAGAGGTGCCTGGGGCTGAAGTCCCGATGCCTTCCGCAGTAGTGGTAAATACAGGACTTGGGTTTGGGACTGGCGACATTGTGGATGCTTACGAAGGGATAGTAGTGGTAAGCCCTATGAGGATTTACCTACCCCTCGTCTTGAAGAACTATTCTGTGTCCCCAGATTGAGATACGCTCCTTTTGGTGTATGAGTTGTATGGGTTGGCGGCGGAGGAGATTGGGGTAGTGGAGGGTTTGGACCACGAATGACACGAAAGGGGGCGAAAGGCGCGAAAGGGTTTCGTGCTTTTCGCGGTCTTTCGCTTGTTTCGTGATCCAAAGCACCGACCCGCACAGATTGACGCGCTGGTGCGTGAGTTGTGTGAGTTGACGAGGACGAGTCATGAAAGATTATCACATCAACATCTTCTATAGCGAAGACGATGGTGGATATATTGCGGACATCCCTGACCTGGAAGCCTGTTCCGCCTTCGGGAATACGCCCGAGGAGGCACTCAGGCAGGTCAAGATCGCCGAATCAGCCTGGCTTGAGGCAGCCCAGGCTGAGGGCAAACCGATCCCAGAACCCAGGTATCGGCCAGTGATATACCAGGTGGCGCCCCTGAGGCGGCGCCCCGAGCTTGCCGAAGGGTTGCCTGCCTGAGACATCGCAAACTCACTGCCGCCACCATCCCCGCCGACAAGGAACTCTATCAGCGGCAGACCTGGCGTGAGCTTGCCGAACGCTCGAGGCCACGGACCGGCAGATTGACGCGCTAGTGTATGAGTTGTATGGGTTGACGGAGGAGGAGATTGGGGTGGTGGAGGGTTTGG
>CAZVCJ010000173.1:0-8221 GCA_964625745.1 uncultured Anaerolineae bacterium
CATCACCAGCCCAGCCACCGCCCCCGCTACTATGCCAAAGATGACCGACTCGCGCGGGCCAAAGGCGGTGTTGACGGTGCCTTCCACCTCGCTGGCCAGCAAGAACACTACGCCGCTGTTCTCGGCCTTGATGTTGCGGGCGAACATCGCTACCGACCCGCTCTGGTCCATCGTCACGTCGCCGCGAGCCAGCAGCAACTGCGCCCTTGACTGCTCCATCGTCACGTTGCCTTCAGAGATAACAGCGCCCGCCCGCGAGGCGGCGAGGCTGGCCGTCTGCGTCTGGGCCATACCGACGCCTCCACCAAGCATCTCCAGATGATCCGTCCGTGCCTGTACCACCCCTCCCTGTCGGACGACCAGGTTATCGGCGGTGACGGATTGCGCTCCCGCCTGACGTAAGGTGACGTGGGTTCCCTGTACGTTGCGGGCTCCCCCACGGGTGATGTTCACCACCTCAGCGGTAACATCTCCCGCATCGTTCTTCTTCTGCTCTTCCACTTTTTCACCTCCAGCAGTGTTTTTGATCTCGTTGTCCATTGTCTAACCTCCCTTCAGCCTTACGTTTTACGTTTCACGTCTTCACGTTTCACGTCTTTACGTTTCACGCCTATTCTATCACGGTATGAAGCCACGGTCAAGCCTGTTGGTCGGGTGCTCGTTCCAACCTCCAATATCCAATACCCAATATCCAACCTCCCGCCCCCGCCACGACCAGGAACCCCGCCGCCATCAGCCACAGCCCCCAGCCGACGTGGATGGGCTGGCCGTAAACCCTGTCCAGCGCGCTGCGAATGGAGAGGAATTGCCACACTGGGGGGATGGCTCCTACGAGGGAGATGACTATCAACAGCCCGGCCACCACAGCCTTCGGCAAGCGGCGATAGAGCAGGGATGCCCCGATGACGGCCAAACAGCCTGCCGCCATCGAGAATTGTCGTCGAAATTCGTCTGAGCCTAAAGCCTGGAGGATGAAGGGGTAGGGGGGCAGGACGATGATGGCCAGCACGATAGCGACGATCACCATGATCGCTCTGGCCCACAGGGGATAGCGCCAGTAGCGATTGCTACCCATCAGGGCCAGGCAGAGGGCCGCGGCCAGAACTGGCAAGTAGAAAAGCTCGCGGATCACGAACTCGGTGCCCGCTCTCACCCCAGGCAGGAACTTGACGAACTCGGCCATGTCCAGCCCGCTCAGCACCAGCGCGGCCGTTTTGTGATTCACCCAGGGGCCCCAATAGCCGATCAGGACCAGGGCGATCCCGATTAGAAACCAGGTTTTTGACCCCTTAGTGTCCAGAATGTGCGCAATTGTTAGCATCTTCGATACCCTGAGGAATGTTGTTGAGTGAAAAACCTGGTTTCTCTCACTTGCTAAAACACGAAGGTGAACGTCAGGTCATTCACGTTGGTATTGGTCGGCCCGGTGATGAGCAGATCACCCAACTGCTGGAAAAAGTGGTAGGAGTCGTTGTCGGCCAGGTACTGGGCGGCCGCCAGGCCCACTTCCTGGGCTCGTCGCAGGGTGGAGCCGTCGGCGATGGCGCCGGCCGCGTCGGTGGGGCCATCGGTGCCGTCGCTGGCCAGGGGGACGATCATCACCTCCTCCAGACCGGCGATTTCCAGGGCCGCGCTGAGGGCCATCTCTTGATTGCGTCCCCCCAGGCCCTTCCCACGGATAGTCACCGTCGTCTCTCCGCCAGCTATTACGCAAGCTGGCCGGGGCAGGGGGCGGCCCGAATGGACGATCTCCTTGGCGATGGCGGCGAAGACCCTGGCTACTTCCCTGGCCTCGCCCTCGACGAAGGTGGAAAGCAGCAGGGTGTGGAACCCCAGTTCTTTAGCTTTCGTAGTGGCCGCTTCAGCGGCAACCTCGTTGCTGGCGATGATCAGGTTGTGGGTTCGGGTGAAGGCCTCAGCGCCCACTTTGGGTGTCTCCGAGATCAGACCCTCCGCGCCCTGCCACAGCCGCTCGATGATGGGCCTGGGAAGCTCTTCGATCAGGCCGTACTTCTCGATGACGCCGTAGGCATCGGCGAAGGTGGTGGTATCGGGCACCGTCGGCCCGGAGGCGATGACGTCCAGCGGGTTGCCCACCACGTCGGAGAGGATGAGAGAGGCGATCTCGGCGGGGTAGGCCAGGCGAGCCAGATTTCCCCCCTTGGTCTGGGAGAGGTGCTTGCGCACGGCGTTGATCTCGTTGATGGTAGCTCCGCAGCGCAGCAGGGCATCGGTCAGCGATTTCACGTCCGCCAGGGTGACCCCCTCTGCGGGCAGGGTCATCAGCGCCGATCCCCCGCCAGAGATGAGGCATAAGACCAGGTCCTCGTCCGTGGCCTGGCGGGCCAGCTCCGCCATCTGCTTCGTGCCGGCCATGCCAGCGGCATCGGGGATGGGATGGCCGGCCTCGTTGAGGCGGATGATGTCGGTTTTTGCTCCGTAGCCGTACTTGACGTTGACCAGCCCGGCGGTCACGCGCTGGCCCAGAATCTCCTCGACGGCCTGGGCCATGGAGCCGCCGGCCTTGCCTCCGCCGATGACGTAGATATTGCGGTAGCGGCCGAGGTCGTAGATTCGTTGGCCGATGCGCAGGGTGTCATCGGAGAGAGAAACCTGTCGTTTGACGGCGTTGACGGGGTCTACTGCTTCCAGGGCCGCAGACAGGATAGCCAGCGCCTGCTCCCGTCGTTCTCTCGTCTGGCCGCTTTTGAGCACTTCGGGGTCAAACATCGTTGCCTCCTGGCTATATGTTGGCCAAAAAGAGGTGGGCGATGAGGCCGGCAACGGGCGGGAAGATCAGCGTGGAGATCACCCGCGCCAGTGTGACTTTCGGCCCGATGATACCTGCCTCTAATGGCAGACGGCTTACTGACCAGAGGGAGTAAGCGGTGATGAAGCTCACCATCGTGCCGATGCTCGCCCCGGCCTCGTAGAAAGAAGCGGCGATGGGGAAGACGGAGTAGGGCGAGCCTGGCACGAGGCCGCCAGCAATGCAGCCCAGCAGGATGCCCTTGATTCCTGCCTGCGCTCCTAGCCACTGGCTGATCACCTCCTTGGGGATCAGCACCCGCGCCAGGCCGGCCACGGCGAAGGAGGCCAGCAAGATGAGCAAGTTGTCCCAGATGGTCTTGGCCCCCAGCTTCAGGCCGATCAGGTGCACGCCGCCCCGAAAGTACGCCACGACAGTCAGGATCACGGCCAGAGCGATCATGATGATAGTAGCTGCATCCATCTTTTTCACCTCACACTCTCCTCGCAACTGTTCATCTCCTCCCCCTCGCAGAGCCTGCCCTGAGCTTGCCGAAGGGGGGAGGTTGGGTGGGGGCGGATTCTTCGATGGAAGGCTCACCCTCCCCTAGCCCCTCCCTGGGAGGGAGGGGTGAAGGCTTAGTGATCCTCAAGGGTTTTTCTCCAGTCGCGCAGCGCCTGGCGGTGGGCCTGGAAAGCCAGGTCTCTCGGCAGTTCATCGGGCGCGAAAAAGCCCGCCTCACTGGCATCGTCGCCGGCTACCATCTCCCCGCCCACTATGTGGGCAGAGTAGAGAACCAGGATCAAGTGCCCGTAGAAGTCACTGTTGACAGAATACACGCCCAGGAGGCGGTCTAGCTCTATCTCCAGGCCTGTCTCCTCGCGGCACTCACGGATGGCCGTCTCCTCAATGGTTTCGCCGTACTCGGCGAAGCCCGCCGGCAGCGTCCAGGAGCCAAAGTGGGGCTCGATCCCTCGCTGCACCAGGACGACTCGCCCCGCGTCCTCTATCAGCACGCCTGCGGCCACCTTGGGGTTGAGGTAAAAAATGAAGCCACACTCCTGACATACCAGGCGCTCCTTCTCGTTAATCATCTGGGAGGCCAGCCGGCCAGCGCAGTGGGGGCAGAACTTGGGCTTTAAGGTGTTTTGTTCGCTAGATTTCATTTCTATTCCATGGAGAAACCAGGTTTTTCTCTATCTGAGCAAGTAGATCTTTGCTTCTGAGGTCTCCTGGGACGTGCAAAGGTGTTCTATCAACAAAAAACCTGGTTTCTGATTCCGGCTTTATCCCAGGGTCTCGTACAAGTTAAGGAGCTTTGCCGCTGCCTTCTCCCACGTAAACTTCTTCGCTTGCTCTAATCCCCTGGCGATCATCTCCTCCTGCAGCGCGTCATCTTCCAGAACTTGCCTCATGGCCTGGGCCAGGGCTTCTACGTCTGTGGCTTTCACCATCAGCCCCGCCTGGCCCACCACCTCAGGGAGTGAGGAGGCGTCGGAGGTGATCACCGGCGTGCCGCAGGCCAGGGCCTCCAGGGGCGGCAGTCCGAAGCCCTCGTACAGGGAGGGAAAGACGAACAGGTCGGCCAGGTTGTAGAGGGCAGGCAGGTGCTCGTCGGCCACGAAGCCGGGAAAGACGACCTTCTCCTCCAGCCCCAGTCGTTCGACGGTGGCGAAGATCTCCTCGTAGAGCCAACCCTTGCCCCCAGCGATGACCAGGTGCAAATCGCAAATCGCAAATCGCAAATCTGCAAAGGCTTCGATGAGGCGGGTGAAGTTCTTGCGGGGTTGTAGAGTGCCTAAGCCGAGGATGAATCGCGGGGGTAGGCTGTATCGCTTTCTCACTTCTTCCAAGAGGGCTTGATCCTCAATGGGACGGAAGCGCTCTTCCACGCCGGGGTAGACCACCTCGATCTTGCTCAGCTCCACACCCAGCAGCTCCACCAGGTCGTCTTTGGTGCTCTGCGAATCGGTCAGCACCAGATCAGCCCGCTGCACGGAGCGGGGCACCACCTTGTTCAGATAGGCCCGCAGGTTGGCGTCGGCGCACTGGGGGTAGCGAATGAAGGACAGGTCGTGGACAGTGACCAGGGTCCTGGCCCGGCGCACCGGTGGCAGGACAAAGTCGGGCGACTGGAAGATGTCCACCGGGCCGGTGGCCAGCTCCACCCAGAGGGGCAGCCGCAGGCGATGCCACAGGATGGCCAGGGCGCGGTCGGAGAGGGGCGCCGAGCGCATCTGAAAATTGGGCGGCCAGCCCACGTCTGCTAGCCGCTGTCCGCTTGCCGCTGCAAACAGGACATAATCGTGGTCTCGATCGAGCTCCGCCAGCGACCTCACCAGTTCCCGTGTATAGCGCCCGATGCCCGCTCCCTGGCGAACCGCCGCCGTATAATCAATGCCGATGCGCAATGCTAAATCCCCCGGTAGGTCCAAAGGCGATTGGCGCCGAAGTTCCAGAACAGCACAATGATGGTAGCGATTGCTTTGGACAGGTTATAGGCCAACTTGTAGTGGGCCAGGCCGATGTTGAGAGCCAGCGCAGCCATTGGAGTCGCCAACGCGCCTGCTTCACCCAGCACCCAGGCATCCAGGCTGAGGAAGATGGTCTGATTGAGCAACAGGCCGCCGACGTTGACCAGGAAGAACTGGGCGAGTTGAGGGGCGATGGACCTGTCCCTCGATTCGGGGAACGTCCACAGCCTGTTCCAGATGAAATTGCTGAACACCGCCACCGTGAACGAACAGGTATTCGCCAGCACCTTGCTGAAGCTGAAGGCCAGGATGAGCAGATTGAGGCCGCCGAAATCAATCAGCGCTCCCAGCGTGCCCACCACGGAGAACTTGAGAAAGCGCGTGATCTCTTTGGAGTTGGCGCGAGCGAAGTTGACGGTTCTGGACAGAGTGTTGTTGGTTTTCATGATATGTTTCACGTCTTCACGTTTGACGTTTCACGTTTGACGTTTCACGTTTCACGGCCACAAAGAGCAATCCCAGCAAGATAGCCACGTGCAGGTACATGTTGTGCACGTAGAGATTATCGAACAGGTTGTGGACCGACAGGTGGGTGATGACGCCCAGTATCCCAACCGCTATCCCTCGCCAATAGCCCTGAGTTGTTCGGACCACCTTCCAGGCTTGCCAGAAGGCTGCTCCCCAGAGGACGAAGTAGGCCGCCAGGCCGATCAGCCCGGCTTCGGCGGCGATGTTGAGGTAGTAGTTGTGGGCGTGACCCAGTGGCTCCGTCCAGCCCGGCAGCGAATATGCCGGGTAGACAGGCTCGTAGTTGCCGATGCCTACTCCCAGCCAGGGCCGGTCGCTGAACATCCCCCAGGCGGCTTGCCAATGAGCCATCCGCTCAACCACAGCGTAGTTGGCATCGGTTAGTCTCACTCCTCGCACATCGAAAATGTTCAAGTAGGGGAGGAAACTGGTGAAACGCTGAACGATGGTCTGAGGCAGCGCCTGGACGCTTGCCAGCGTCAGCACCAGAGCTGGTAGCAGACAGAGCAGGGCGAACAGAACCGTCGCTCGCCGGCTGTGCGCCAGATTCATCAGAACGAAAGCCGCGGCAAAGCCCAGCCAGGCCCCACGGGACCAGCTCATGAGCAAAGCTGCGCCCATGGTGGCCAAGCCGAAGAGGGCGAGTAGCGCGTTTCCCCTCCCTCGGAGGGAGGGGCCAGGGGAGGGTGGGCCTTCCGTGCCGCAGAATCCACCCCCTCCCAGCCTCCCCCCTTCGGCAAGCTCAGGGCAGGCTCTGCTAGAGGGAGGAGTTTTATCGCCCTCCTGAACGGTCGCTCCCCATTTACCAGTTCCCAGTAGCACACCGAAGGCCAGCGGCAAAACCAGTCCCAGGTAGCCCCCATAAGGATTGGGCTGCTCGAAGGTGCCGTAGGCCCGCACGAAGCGGCCGAGGACGACGAAGGCCTGCGGTCCCACGCGGCCGAGGAACTGGCAGAAGCCGAGGAGGGCCTGGCCGATGCCCGCCAGCAACATTGAGAGGACCACAACCTTGGCCTGCTCCCTCTCAATGACGTTGGCTACGAAGAGGTAGACGCCCAGCACTTCCACCCACTTGAGGATTTCCTTGAAGCTGTACTTCAGTGAGAGGGCTCCCGTCAGCGACAGGAGGATGGCTCCCAGGAAGATGAGCAGGGGCAGAAGCAACGGCGGGTGAGTGGTCTTGATCTCTCCGACTGCGACCATCCTGGCCAGCCATGCGGCCAGCACCAGACCCACCAGCGCCTCCGCCGCCCCTACCGTGAAGCCGCTGATGGCAATTTCCCTGACCGATCCGAAGGGGACGGCCAGGATCAGGAGATACAAGCCATACTCAGGGCGGATCAGGACAGCCAGGAAAACGATGCTGCCCAGCACCACACCTCCCGCCAACGTCAGGGGCAGGAGAGCGATGCTCAGGCCGACGGTGAGTACAATCAGGAGCAGCGCCGCATTGAACAACGGGCTTCCCCAACTAAGGTTTGCAGACTTCCGAAGTCTCCAGACTTCGGAAGTCTTCCTCATAATGCTAGATCCGTTCCCTAAACCACTCAACCGTCTTTCGCAGTCCTTCCTCCAGGCTAACCTTGGGCCCCCAGTTCAGCACCTTCTTGGCCTTACTGATGTCCGGGCGGCGCACCTGGGGATCGTCCTTGGTGCGCTCGTCGGTCGGGGCGATGAAAACTATCTCCGATGAGGAGCCGGAAAGCTCCAGCACCTGGTGGGCGAATTCGAGGATGGTCATCTCATCAGGGTTGCCCAGGTTGACCGGGTAGACCTCGTCGGACAGGAGCAGACGATACATGCCCTCCACCATGTCGGATACATAACAGAAGCTGCGGGTTCGGGAGCCATCGTCGTATATCGTCAGCGGTTCGCCCCGCAGGGCCTGGGTGACGAAGTTGCTCACCACCCGGCCGTCGTCTGACCTCATGCGTGGGCCGAACGTGTTGAAAATGCGGGCGATGCGGGTATCCACGCCGTGATAGCGGTGGTAGGCCATGGTCAACGCCTCGGCAAAGCGCTTGGACTCGTCGTATACCCCCCGCGGCCCAACGGGGTTGACGTGGCCCCAGTAGTCCTCGCGCTGAGGGTGCTCCTGGGGGTCGCCATAAACCTCCGAGGTGGAGGCCAGCAGGAAGGAGGCTTTTTTGGTCAGGGCCAGCCCCAGGGCCTTGTGGGTTCCCAGAGCCCCCACTTTGAGGGTGGGAATCGGCTTCTCCAGGTAATCTACCGGGCTGGGCAGTGACGCCAGGTGAAGGATGGCATCCAGGTGCCCTTCCACGTAGATATAGTTGGTCACGTCGTGCTTGATGAACGAGAAGCCGTCCTGGCCTGCCAGATGAGCGATGTTGTCAATGGTGCTGGTGCTCAGGTTGTCCATGGCGATGACCTGATGCCCTTCGGCCAGGAAACGATCGCAGAGGTGCGAGCCGATAAACCCGGCCCCGCCCGTGATGAGAATACGCATTAT
>CAZVCJ010000174.1:0-8126 GCA_964625745.1 uncultured Anaerolineae bacterium
TGGCGCGCTATTGAATAATTCGAGATAGCCCTCTCGGATTTACGCGAAACTACAGTTGAACGTTCTCACTTCGAATGGTTTGATGTCAAAGCGTAAACAGCCGGAAACGAGGTCGGCCTGGCCAATTTCGTTTTCGTAGGGATCGCACTCTATGGCGCGGGAAGGGGGATGGAAAAACGTGACGTTCACCGTACCGCGTCGGTTCTGGTCTTCGTAGAGCCTGAGAATAAGCCCGTCTCCTTTTTCTGCAATTTTCAGCGCCGATATCATGACATGATCACTGACGATGGACAGGAAAGAGCCGGTAGAATCAAGATTGCCGTCCCCTCCCGCTATGGGAATGGCCATCAGTGGATCGTTGAGCTCCCACGCCCGGCGCGGTGCCTCAGCCTGCCGCCAGTCACCCCGATGGGGATACAGGCTATAGGTAAACGAATGGTGCCCCAAATCCGCCGTCGGATCCGGGAACTGTGGCCCCCTGAGCAGAGTGAGCCGCATACGATGGCCAAAGATATCGTAGCCATACTTGCAATCGTTCAGCAGACTTACCCCATAGTCACCCTCCGAAAGATCAGCCCACTGGTGACCACAAACCTCGAACTTGGCAGCGTCCCACGACGTGTTAGCGTGAGTCGGTCTTTCGATGTAGCCATAGGACATATCATAGGTGGCCCTCATGGCATTCACATTGACCAGAAATCCGGTCTTCAGTAGCCGATCTCGCTCTCCCCATTCGATCTCCGTCTCAAAATCTATCCTCGGCAGGCGGCGATAAAGGATGATCTTCTGCACCATCTTCGATTTCATAAAACTGCGTTCCTGCCGCAAAACAAGCCTCACCGGGCCGGTTTCAACGACTTCAGAACGCTGGACGGGTGGAACCTCAAACTCGCGGTCTTTGTACATGGGCACAATATCCCAGGCGGCATAACGTCCCGGCACATCTTCGAACAACTGGAACTTGTTGCCTTCCTCTATAACCTGGCAGTCGTTCTTTTTGTCATAAATCCCAGAGATTGTTCCCTGCTCATCAAAGCGGACCTGAAAGAATTCGTTCTCGATTGAGTCGTCACGCACTGCAAATGGAGTGCTACCATCGGGTTGGCCTGCAACGAGTCTGTAGACCGTATACCCCATCGGCGGGACATCACGCGCTTCGATCAGCACTCTCACCCGTCCGTCGTCTTGGCTGAGAACCTGGAACGGAACGTCGTTCCCGTTGGCATCCACGATCTTGAAAGAAGGTTCGGGCGCTGTCTTGAACTCCGCGTCAACTACATCCGTCCTTTCCCACGGCTGCATGTTGAACACCGCCACAGCAGCGGCGTCTGAACTGATTTGATTCCCGATATAGCTCAACGCTGAGGTCAACGCCTTGTCGCCCTTTTCGAAAACAGCTTCGTAATCTTTAACAGCGTCGTGAAAAGCCTGAGTGACGTGTGAACCAGGCAGGATATCGTGGAACTGGTTTTTGAGTATCAACTTCCAACCTTCGTGCAAATCTTCCCCTGGATAACTGCCGCCCAGCAGACTGGCCAACGCTGACATGGCCTCCGCGTTTCTGTATAGTATTTCCGCTTTACGATTGTGTTTTTTCAGACGCGCCTGGGTGGTGTATGTCCCGCGATGTGTTTCTAAATAGAGCTCATCTTTCCAAACCGGCAAGCCTTCTGCTTTAGCTTCTATCCGCTCGAAGGCCTCCTGGCCACGAGTAAACAACGATTGGGGCATACCGGGCATGTTTTTATATCGCCGTCCGGTCAGAACGTCCTCGCGGTTTGGCCCGCCGCGGCCGTCGGCGTAACCGTAGTTGTAGATTACTTCATTGCACGCTACTTTCTGCTTGTATTCATTCCAGTTGGTGAGCATCACGTCCGCGTCTATGCTCGCCCCAAAGTGTGTGGCTGGCAGATGCGCCAGGATGCGTGAACCGTCCGGCCCTTCCCACCAGAAGGTGTTGTGAGGAAACTCGTTGGTATCGTTCCAGATCACCGGTTTGTTGGTGATCAGGAACCGAAAACCGGCCCGTTTGAGAATCTGAGGGATAAACCAGGCGATGCCGAATACGTCCGGCAGCCAGCAAACAGACGACGTCGTTCCAAACTCTCGCCGCGCGAACTCCCGCCCGAATTGGAGTTGGCGCACAAACGATTCGCCCGAAATCAGATTACAGTCTGGCTCAACGTACATCCCGCCGATGACTTCCCAGCGGCCATCTTTTACGCGCTCTTTGATCCTAGCATAGATTTCCGGATACAGACTTTTCAGGTCCTCATAGAGCTTCATCTGGCTTTGACAGAAAAGATAATCCGGGAACTCACGCATCATGTTCAGCGTGGTAGCGTGCGTGCGACCGATTTTCCTCAGAAACTCACTATAATCCCACTGGTACACAAAATCAAGGTGGCTATGACCTACCATGTTCAAACGGCCATCGTGTTTGAACCGATCAGAGTTGTAGATATTCTCACGCACGTAAGACCGCACTTTCATCACACTCGCTCTGAACTTCTGGCGGTCCCCCTCGAAGCCTGCCCTGAGGGTAGTCGAAGGGTCAATCAAAGAAATCGCTTTTTTGAGTTCATCAAACAGAAAGGCGCGCACCTCGTTCCCTGCCTGGGGGGTCATCACGATGTCATAAGCGCACTGGAGATCGAAATAGGCATCCTCGATGTCGCGGTCAAGCACCGCCAACTCTGCCACACTGAACTGATGTACAATCTTAGGAATCTCCATCTCGTTGACGTACTGCTCGATCTCTATCTGTAGCGTTTCACCGCCCTTCATCTGTTCGGCCAGAAAAACCACCTCGTGTTTTGAGTCCAGCCCGGCCAGTTGTTTTCCATTGAGAGTCAGCAGTCCCTCGCCGCCGGGTTTAAGATGCAGTACACAGTACTTACCGCCAAAGTTTTCTGGGACCTTTGCTTCGCAGCGGAAAAACGCAGTGCGGTTCTCGCCTCCCCACTCATCCCCGATCTGGTATGGTCTCCATTGCTGGTCGAGCCATTCGTAATTTCCCGGTCGGTGATATATCGCTTCCCGTATGTTCCAGTCTTCGAGTTTTAGAATCTCCGAAAACCGTGCTGCCCTTATCTTCTCAATTTGTACGCCCATCCACTGTTGCGGTGTATAAGCACTCCGCATCTTATCTTTGATTCTGACCTGGTCCATGTTGAGTCTATCTCCTGATTAGGAATTTTCTGCGAAAAAGGGGGGCAGACCCTCTTGAGCAAACGGGGAATCAGGGAAATAGGGAATCAGGAAATGAGGGATCAGTGGCTGAGTGTCCACTCCTGTTTCCCTGATTCCCTGATACCTGATTCCCCATCACACCTGGGAGTGAAGCCGGGGATTGCTCGCCTCATCGAAGCCCAGATGGATCAGGTACAGGGAGAGAAAGAGGCACATGAGGGCAAGGATCGGGGTTAACCACCACCACCAGAGGTTCTGCAAGATGGCCGAATAGCCGAGGGCCCAGTAGATCATCATGCCCAAGGTCATCTCTCGCTGGGGACCCAACCCCAAGAGGGACAGCCCCGACTCGGCCAAGACAGCGGCGATGAAGGCATTGACGAAGTTAGCCCCCAGCCACTGTAACATGTGGGGCATCAACTCGCGGAAGATGATTTCCAGGCCGGACATTCCTGAGAGGCGAGCGATCTGGACGAAGGCCCGCTCCTTTAAACTCAGCACCTGGGCCCTGACCTGACGGGCGGGCGAGGGCCAGGCAAAGGCCCCGATGATCAGAGCCATGGTCTGCACTCCCACCCCCTTCACCAGGGAGGCGATCAAGATCAGGAACACGAGGGAGGGTACCGAGAGGAAGACGTCAATCAAGATCCTCAGCACGGCGTCAACCGCCCCTCCGAAGTAGCCACTGATAAAACCGATGAGGGCCCCTATCAGGGTACCAAGGAAGGCCGCGATCAGGCCGACTTGCAGAGAGTTGGGCACGGCTTCGCTCATCTGGATGGCGACGCTTCGCCCTAGAGAGTCGGTGCCCAGCAGCCCCCCTGGTCCCGGGGGAAGTCGGGCGGGGAAGCTACCGGTACGACGTTGCACGGGGTCCACAAAGAGGCTCCCCGCTACAGCCACGGCCAGCAACGCCAAAAAGATGATCGTTCCAATGAGGAACTTCCTGTTGCGCAGGAGCTCCCCCGCGTATCCCCGCTGTGCTTCAACTCGAACCTCAGCCATGGCCTATCCCCTCCCTGCCTGCTGGTAGCGTATCCTCGGGTCAATCAGGGGGTAGACCATGTCAATGACGAAATTAGCCAGGGCTACGGAGAAGACGATGAGGAGGACACCGCCCTGTATCACCGGGAAATCAATGCTCGTAATGGAGTTGTAGATTACCCAACCGAGGCCGGGGTAGGCAAAGATCACCTCGGTGATGAGCGCCCCTCCGACGATGCGGCCCAGAGAGATGGCCAGGCCGGTCGCCTGGGGCAGCAAGGCGTTTCGGAAGGCATAACCCCAGAGGATGCGCCGGTTGGAGAGTCCCTTAGCCTCAGCCTGCAGGATATAGTCCTCACCCTTCAAGGAGGTGATCAGGCTCCGCATGGAGAGGAACCACCAGCCCAAGGAAACAACGATCATGCTCAAGGCCGGTAGCGCAGCATGGCGGAGCACGTCCAGGGCAAAATCGAGAGAGAGTTCCGGGCTAAGCCCTACTGAGTACGCTCCGGAGAGAGGGAAGATCCGCCATTGGAAGGCGAAGAGGAAGACGAGGATGATGGCCAGGATGTAATAGGGGATGGTGTACAACACCAGGGCTGCCCAAACGAGGGCCTGAACGAACCGTGACTTTCCTCCCCTCCATCCCGCCACGGCGCCGATCAGCGAGCCCAGCACCCAACTGATCAGAGTCGTCAGCATCAGGAGGCCGATGGTCCAGGGGATCGCGGACGTCAGAATGTCAGACACGCGGGAGGGAAAGCTACCGATGGAGTAGCCCAAATTTCCCCGGGCCAGCTCTCGCAGGAAGCGAACGTACTGTTCCCACAGACTCTTGTCCAGGCCGAAGAGACGGTTGTACTCCTCAATGAGCTGCGGGGCATTCAGGCTTCCCCCGGCGGCTGCCATTCTGTTGAAGACAGCCAGGAGGGGATGGCCAGGAACGAGACGGGGCACGAAGAAGACGATAGTGATGGAAATGAAAATTGTCGCCACAAAGATAACGAACCGTTCCGAGAGATACCTCAAGTAAGCAATCATTCATCCCATTCCTTGCAGTCTAACGACCTGGGCATCAGCCGCGCCCGGCATTAGCGGTGGGCCATCGCTGACTCAAACCGTTGCCGACTAGAGCTACCAGAATTCCCGCATGGGTAATGTGTCGGCTGCAACCTGTTGCTGGGGCGTTCTGCGCCTGTTTCCCCTACGGTGTAACTCCAGGATATGGCAACAACTGTAGCCCACTAATAAAGCGATAATCGCGTTGGTTCTTTGAGATGAAAGGCCGATTCAACGCCATTGCGGTCGCTGCAATCAGGGCGTCAGGTATCATCAAGCCGTGACTCAACCGATACTGACGCAAAAGCTCAAGCGCGATATCACACACTGTCTCACTCAGTTTGAGCACTTGGAAGCGTTTCAGAAAACGCTCTATGTTACGCAGTTCTGCTTTGTTCCGACAGCCAACCAACAATTCCATCTGCGTTATCACACTGACGGCCAACACGGACTGACCCTCGATTTGGGAAAGGCAATCAACTGCCTCGCTGATTTGGTGCGCTGCATCAATCAGAATGTCGGTATCAACGATAGTTAACCCGTTCACAGGGTACGCTCCCACTCGCGCTGGCGCAGACTGCGTACCCATGCGGTGCTATCTTGCATGTCCTCACGATCGCGCCACATGCCGATGAATGGCTCATCGGCCAACTTAGTTCGTCTCGTTTTCCTGACAGGCTGCGTGGTCGGGTAACGAGCTTTCAAGAAGGCTATGAAGTCTACGACTTGCTTCTGTGCTTCTGGTGGTAACGATGCTATTTCACGAAAGATATTCGCAGCTTCCATAATTCTTGACCTCACTTCCACGTAATTCGACTTTGTTCAGAACCGGTCTATCTGCCGGATGCAGCAAGTCAGGATGGGGGAGCGGCCCCCATTGAGGACCGCTCCCCATTCCTTTGACCGCACTCAGGACGGGCTGCAAGCTAACTGTCTACTTCGCAGGCGTGATTCCGCCAACCCACTCCCCGGTCGCAGGCGCGGCATAGCCGTTGATCACCAGGTTCCAGGTCGCCCACCAACTGACCGGCATGTTCCACGGGTTGTCGGCCGAAGGCCACCCTTCCCAGTAGGTGGTGTTGAAAGGCACCAGGGCAGGCGCTTGCATGCCTGGGATGACGGGCAGTTCATCGAGCCAGATGGCCATGGCCCGGTGGAACTGATCCTTGATCTTCTCCACCTCGGTTGGAGGTGTCGCCGCCATCTCGTCTACAATGGCGCTGAAGGCCTCGTTATTGAAGCGGAAGGAGTTCCGCTCATACCAGGGCGCCATTTCCCCCAGGGGCACGTAGTACTTGCTGTGGAACAGCTCCAGGTTGTCGAAGATGGTACCAGGGCAGAAGGCCTGGTACGCGAGGTCGTATTCGCCCAGCAGGCGCGCGTTGTCTTGAACGGAACCGCTCAAGGGTTGAACCTCGACCTCGATTCCCCCAGCCTCGAGCTGATCGGCCACGACGGCCGTGACCTTCATGGCCTCGGGGTCGCCAGCTTGCACCAGGAAGTTAATGTGTAGCTTCTCCCCAGCGGCCGAAGCCCAGTAGCCGTCCGCCCCTTTCTTGTAGCCCGCGGAGGTCAGGAGCTCCTCCGCCTTGGCTGCATCGTAGGTCGCCGTCGGATACTGCTCCCTCAGGTCCTGGATGGCGTCGAAGTACGGCTGCAGGCCATCGTAGGCAGGCCAGATACCCCAGGCAGGCACGGTCGACCCCTCGTAGGCCAGGTCAACGACGGACTGCCAGTTGATCAAGTAGGAGAGGGCCCACCGCATCTCTTTCTGGTCCCACGGGGGGTTGGCATTTTGAACCAATAGAGCCCTCGGGCACGGATCCAGCCAGGTGTAGGGAGCGTCCTTGTGCCAGGCGCTGACGTTGGGATTCCTGGCGGCCACCGCCAGGAAGTCGCCCAGCGAGAGGATCCCAATCTGGGGGGTGTCAATGTCGTTAGCTGCCAGAGCGAGGGCGACGCTGGTCGGCGAACCGACGTACTGGAAGGTCATGGTCTTCGGCGCTGGCTTCACCCCGAACACCTTCGTGCCCCACCAGTTGTCGTTGCGCTCCCAGGTGATGGCCGTTTCCGTGGCCTTCACCAACGTGTAAGGCCCTGTCCCGATGGGATCAGAGTTCTTGAAGGCCAGGGGATCCAATCCCTCCCAGACGTGCTGAGGCAGAATCGAGATCCCTCCCCAGATGCCTACCGCGGGGAAGGCCTCCCGGTTCTGG
Source organism: uncultured Anaerolineae bacterium (assembly GCA_964625745.1). Classification (GTDB taxonomy): domain Bacteria; phylum Chloroflexota; class Anaerolineae; order VGOG01; family VGOG01; genus CAZVCJ01. The sequence continues at coordinate 7,452 of CAZVCJ010000174.1, forward strand.
TGGTAGCGGGGGTTGGCCGCTGTCAGGTTAAACCGTACGGTGAGGTCGTCCAGTTTCTCCACCGACTCAGTCCACTTGCTCACCTCCGCAGCCCAGGTCATGCCCGGGTTCGCCAGCAAGAGGTCGTAGGTGAAGACGACATCGTCCGCCGTGAACGGCTCACCGTCGCTCCACTCAACCCCATCCCGCAGGTGGACGGTGATGGCGGTGAAGTCGTCGTTGTACTCGTACCCCTCCGCCAGCCAGGGGATGTACTCCCCGGTCTGCAGGTTCTGGTAGAAGAAGTATTCGTAGACCACCTGGTGGATGCCCGACCTGGATCGGTCGGCCACCGTGTAGACATTCAGGTTGGTGGGATCGGAGTACGGCTTGCTTATGGCGATGTTGAGGGTCTGCGCCCGGGCCGTAACCTCAGGGACGGGGAGGCCCGGGACGTATTTCGCCGCTTCCGCGGCGCTGGGGATGAGGAGCTTCCAACCAGGATGGATCAGGCTGGGGTTGTCAATCTTGGCGAAGCTGGGATCCGTCGCGTAGCGGTCGTTGGTAGCGCCGGAGATGGCCCAATAGGCCGGGCCGCTGCCCAGGTACTTCTCTGCCAGGGCCCACAGGGTATCACCCAGCTTAACCGTGTAGGTCAACTCCTCCTGGGCCGGCGGAGCAGCGCTGACCGGGAAT
>CAZVCJ010000175.1:0-8042 GCA_964625745.1 uncultured Anaerolineae bacterium
GCGTACTTCTGCGGATCGTACCCGGAGTTGTAGACCTGAATTGAATCGCGGTAGTCGAAGTTCAGCATGGCGGCTGCCTTCTCCCCATTGATTTCCATGAAAGCCAATTGCAGCCATCCAGCCTGGTGCAAAACCTGGGCGGCGGCGTGGAAGAAGCCCTTCATCTGGGCGTCCATGAACTCATCTTTTTCAACGTGGCTTTTCTGATGCAGTTTGATGAAAGCCCCCATTGCCGCTGCCAGGTCATGCTCTTCGTTCACGACGTACCAGTTGATCTGCCCGCCGCCCTCGGCCCGGCGGATCTTGCGGCGTATCTCGTGGCGTTGCTTCTTGTCCAATGAGCTCAGGTATTCGTCCCAGGTGGATGGCAAGAAGATGATGGGGGCGATGTCTTCCACCTCTGTTTGCACCTGGTAGCCACGGGCGGCGGCCATCTCTGCCAGGAGCGAGTGGGTGGGGGAGGCAGCCGGGATGTTGCACAGGTCGGCCAGGTCCCAGGGCGGCGCTTCATCGCTCTCCAGCCAGTCCAGCAAGGCGCTGTAAACTCTCTCCTCCTGGCCACTGACGGCGATGAGGTCCAGGTAGTCGGACACGTCCCGGCAGCCGACGATGGACAGTTCACTGGGACCATCGTCCGAAGTGAGGTTCCCCGCCGAGGTCAGGTACAGAGGGGCGATGCCGGACAGGTGGCCGCCATCGCGCACGGCGATCAAGTAAAGCTCTCCCTCACCCAGGTGCTCCCACCAGGTGCTTTGCCACTCCCAGGTCAGGAAGATAGTGTTGGATGCGCTATTGCGCAGCAGGGGATTCCACTCCTGGCGCAAGGCCGCGAAGCCAGCGGCGTCGGTGTAAACTTGGGTCTTCACTTCAACTCCAGGATCAGTTGGCAATACACGTCGCCCCGGGCGATGGAGTGGGGCACTTTCAGGGTCATAGGCGTGTGGCTGAGTATGCCGTGATCGCCCTGCATGGCGACGTCGCATAGCCGGGCTAGTTCGTCCGGCGTGGCCCCCAGCCGTTTCCAGGCCGCCACCAGGGGGCAGTAGTGGAAGCGGATCTCGCCTCGGGTTTCTCCTGCTTCAATCGCCTCCTTGTCGAAGATCTCTTGCCGACCGGGGCGCATCTGGTGGGCGATGAAGTCGGCCGGGGTGTCCAGGGGGCCCATGCGCTGGCCTTTGGTCTGGCCGTAGCGGTAGATGGCCTGGCTGGCCAGGCGTTCCGCCTCTGCCGGGCCGAGGGCCGCCTCCATCTCCTTGAGCAGGAAAAAGAGGTACGTGGCCCGATCCTCGATGGCGCTGCGCACGGCTTCGGTTGTTTCGTTGGTCATGGGGTGCCTCCTCTTCTGACGTACTTTGACCTTCACGACATCAGTGGTCAGTCTCTATCCGGGACCAGCACCACCCCCTGCCCCGGCAGCGCCAGGATCAGGGCCTCGTACCCCACAAAGTGGATGGCTCGGATGCCCAGCGCTGCCGCAGCCGCCACGTTCGGCTCGTAATCGTCCACGAAGATCGTCGCCTCAGGGGCCGTGCCCAGGCGTTCCAGCACCAGTCGGTAGATGGCCGGGTCGGGCTTGGCCAGGCCCACCAGCGCTGAGATCACCTCTACGTCGAACAGCCCATCCAGGCCGTAGCGTTCGCGCAGCAGCCGGGGGAGGATGTCGCTGGCGTTGCTCAGCAGCCCTGTGCGATACCGGCCCCGCAACCACCGGACCAGGTCTGCCATCCGTGGGTTGGTTTTGGCGTCGCGGAACAGGTCTTGCTGAAAGTCGCGAATCGCCTCCGGCGTGTGAAGCCCCAGCCCGGCGGCGATCCGCCGCCAATATTCCTCATCGGTGATGGCTCCCACTTCGGCCAGCCGCCAGTTGGGTGATCGCCACAGCATCTCGGCCAGGTTCCCAGGTTGCAGCCCCAGCCGGGCTTCCTGTTCCTGGAATGAGTCTAGCTCGTTGAAGGGCACCATCACCCCGCCAAAGTCAAAGATGATCGCTTCGATGTTTGCCATGTTTCCTCCATAAACTTCGCTCATTATACACGAATTTCATCCCTATGCAAACTGTGTGCGGAAATGGGCGTTTCGCTGTGAGGACAACTTTGTGCTCCCCGGTTTATCTTGACAAAACACTTGCTTTAGCTTATCATTACAGGCACTTACCCCTGAGTTGAAAAATGTGAGGTTGACTGGAGTGGCTGCTTCAAGCGACGAACTGGATTTGTCCCCGTATGCCGGGCGGTGGATAGCCATCGTGCGGGGGCAGGTGGCGGGAGTTGGTCTCTCGCCTGAAGAAGCTCGCCGCCTGGCTAAGCGCAACCGACCCAGGGAGGAGGCAGTGATTGTCTTTGTGTCACGTGAAGGGGAAGGGCAGGGGCAACGGGTAACGGGTGATGAGTAACGAGGAACGAGGAGACCACTTACTCACTCGTTAACTCATTGACTCATCAACTCATCAACATGACCGAACTCATTCCTAAAGGATCAATTGTAGAACAGGTCTGCGCTTTCCTGCGGGCGCGCTCCATCGAAGCTTATCTGGTGGGCGGCTGCGTGCGGGATTGGCTGCTGGGTCGCTCCAGCCACGATATTGACTTCACTGTGGCGGGCGATGCCGTGAAGCTGGCCCGCCAGGTGGCTGATCGAATGGGTGGCGCGTTTGTGCTTTTGGACGAAGACCGCTGCACAGGTCGAGTGGTGATCCGAGGTGAAGATGGCCAGCGCCTCTTCATTGACTTCGCCCGGCTGCAAGGCGACGACATCATCGCAGATCTCTCCAGGCGAGATTTCACCGTTAATGCGATTGCTGTTGCTGTGGCGGACATGGAGTCTCTCTCCCACGTCGTAGACCCCTACGGCGGCCAGCGCGACCTGCAACTGAGCCTGGTGCGGGCTGTGTCCGAAACAGCTCTTCGCGACGATCCCTTGCGCACCTTGCGAGCAGTGCGCCTGGCCGCTGAGATGGAGGCCAGCATTGAGCAGGGGACCGAGGAGCTGCTCCGTCAGGCTGTTCCTTTGATAGCTACCATCTCTGCCGAAAGGGTTCGCGACGAGCTGGCCAAGATCCTGGTTTTGCCGGGAGCGGCACTGAATCTGCGTTACCTGGACGAGCTGGGCCTCTTGATGGCCATAATACCTGAGCTAGAAGCGCTGAAGGGCGTGGAGCAATCGAAGCCTCATCGCCTGGATGTGTTCGAACATTCGCTGGAGACGGTGAGATGGCTGGAGAAAGTGATTGAGGCTTTGGAGGGATGTGAGGGGAAACTGCCCTTGATTCCTCTTCTCCTGTCCCCTTTCTCCCTCCAGCTTAGCGCTCATCTGTCGCAACCCATCTCCGGCGACCGCCCTCGCCTGACGATGCTGAAGCTGGCGGCCCTGCTGCACGATGTGGCCAAACCGGCCACCAAAAGCTTTGACGATGAAGGGGGCGTACACTTCTACGGCCACGAGAGGGAAGGGGCGGAGGTGGCGGGAGCCATTCTCAAGCGCCTGCGTTTCGGCGGGAACGAGGTGAGCCTCGCCAGAACTATCGTGACTAACCACATACGTCCCCATCTTTTAGCGGAGGGGGAGGTGGTCACCAGGCGGGCTGTCTATCGCTTTTTCCGCGACACGGGTGACGCCGGTGTGGATACCCTGTTGCTCTATTTGGCCGACCACCTGGCGACCTGGGGACCCAATCTCAGGGAGGCCTGCTGGCGAAGGCGGGTGGAGTTCGTGGCCTCGATGCTGGCCGATTACTATGAACGTCACCATAAGGTCATCTCCCCACCCAGGCTGATCAGCGGCCACGACCTGATGGAGGTATTTGGCCTGGAGGAGGGACCCCGCATCGGCGAGCTTCTGGAGGCAGTGCGGGAGGCTCAGGTGGAGGATGAGGTGAGGACGGAGGAGGAGGCGCTGGCCCTGGTGAAGGATTTGCTGGCTCAGAACTGACAGCAGCGAGCGCCGATTGAGTAGTTGAAAGCGTATCGAAATCAAGCGAGCGGGTCTACACTGAGCGTTGCGCTTGGCTTCGATACGGCTCTCCGCTGCGCTTCGAGCCTACTCAGCCGGCGCTATCAAGACCAAGGCTCTACTAAAGAGCCTATCTTTTGGAAGCTCGTGTGGGACTCGCTTTCTCCCACAGTCCGGTGATAGTGCGGGCCAGCCGCCCCCCGATCAGGCCGGTCGTTCCGAAAGCCAAAGGGAACCAAAGGGGGACGCCCAGGAAGGTGGGATTGACGTAGTACCAGACGCCAAAGCGCACGAACACGGCCTCCGCCAGCGATCCCAGCACGCCGATGATCAGGAAGAAGCTTAGATCGTAGCGGTCGTGCCAAAGAGCCAGCGCTGCCGGACACTCCACCAGCGCGACCGCGAAGAGCAGCAGATTGTTCCTCCACAACAGCGAAACGGAAGCCACCAGCAGAGAGAAGGCTGCGAACTCGATCAGAAGCTCTTTCCATAGTCGTCTCGAACGTTTCATGCTTTGATGCTCCGTGTAATTGGGATCTCTCGGATTTCCAGTGTTTGCTCGGCCTGGATTGCCAAATCCAAGCCTCCTTGCGGTGAGGAACGGGGATTTGGCACTTGTCCTGAGCCTGCCGAAGGAATCCCCTCAGAGCAGTAAACCTGGTCACTCTGAGACTGTAACATTCTACCACAAAAGATCGGGGTAGGCAATGCCGGGGAGCAATGGGAGTCAAGCTCCAAGCGGACGCCAGTCCGCGTTTTGGTCGCTGGACTGGCGCCCATCTTGAGCAGAGGAAAAATGTCCACGATAGGTGAGAAGCTGTCTGCCTGGCTGGCTCTCTCCCGATTACCTTTCCACTCTGTGGGGGTGCTGCCGTTCATCCTGGGTGGGGTGCTGGCCTGGCGGCGGGCAGGAGCGTTCCGCTGGGATGTCTTCGCCTGGGGTACGCTAGGCGTGGTGCTGGTGATGCTGGCCACTTACTATGCCAACGAATACTGGGATGTCGTGGAGGATGCCCTCTCCGCTCGCCTGGGCCCCAGTCGCTTCGCTGGAGGCTCCCAGGTGTTGCTGCGCGGCCTTTTGCCCCGCCACGCCGCTCTGAGGGCTTCGCTGGTCAGCCTGTGGTTGGCTCTCGCCGTGGCGCTGATCCTCCAATGGGGCTATGATACGGGACCATGGACCATCCGCTTCGCCGCCCTGGGCCTGTTGGGTGGATTCTTCTATTCGGCGCGGCCGGTGCGTTGGGTGAGCAGGGGTTGGGGCGAGTTGTGGATCGCTTTCTGCTACGGCTGGCTGCCGGTAGCGGTGGGCTACTACTTGCAGGCAGGGGAGATCGCGCCGCTGGTCCACTGGCTGGCGGTTCCCGTCGGCCTCACCATTTTCAACGTGATCCTGCTCAACGAGTTTCCCGATTACCCGGCCGATCTGGCAGCGGGAAAGGCCAACATAACGGCGCGCCTGGGGCGAGAGCGAGCCTCGCTCCTCTATGGCCTCACCAGCCTGGGGAGCTGGGTGGCGGTGCTGCTCTCCCTGGATCACGGTGTGCCCACGCAGGCTATGTGGTTCTGCTTGCCCATCCTGGCTCTCTCGCTGATCCTGACCGTGCTGGTGATGCGCGGGCGCTGGCGGGATCGGGTCACCCTGGAGAAGATGTGCGGCGCCAACCTGGTGGTGAACCTGGGCACTACGGCGGCTCATATTTTAGCCTTTCTTTGCTCGTAATTGAGAGTGGGAGATTGCTTCGGCACAAGAACCGTGCCTTGCAATGACACACGCCGCGAGGATTTCCCGTATGGGCGAGTGGTTGAAGGAGTGGGGAGAACGACCAGAGCGTAAGGTGCGACCCTATTGGTGGCCACCGGGCCTGTTCCTCCGCCAACTGGGGAGCGCATTGTACGTGGGCGCGCTGGCGCGCTGGAGGGGATTGCCGCGCTGGATCCTCACCTATGGCTTCAAGTGTGTTCCCGGCGCCGCCGGGTCACGGGGCATGGGCTGTATCGGCTTCCCGGCTCACCCGGTCTGGGAGATGACGACTGCCTGCAATCTGCGGTGCATCCACTGCCATGCCTCCGGTGGCAAGCCCGCGCCCGACGAGCTAACCACCGAGGAGGCTAAGCGTCTGTTCGACCAACTGGCCGAGGTGAGAGAGTTTCGCATGATGGCCTTCACCGGCGGCGAGCCGCTGGTGCGCGACGACCTCTTCGAGCTGTTGGCCTACTCCCAGGCCCTGGGCTTCACCAATACCCTGGCCACTAACGCCACCCTCATTGACGATGAGGTGGCTCGCCGCCTGCGCCGCTACGGCCTGGTGATAGCCGCCGTGAGCCTGGACGGTTTCGATGCCGCAACCCACGACTACGTGCGCGGCCAGCCCGGCTCCTTCGAGGCCGCCCTGCAAGGGATACACGCCCTGCGGCGGGCTGGCATCCTGCTACACATCAACATCACGGCCATGGAATACAACATGGATCAGATAGAGCCGCTGATGGCCCTGGTTGACGAGTTGGGGACGGGCATCCTCTTGATGTACCAACTGGTGCCAGTGGGGCGGGGCCGAGGCATCAAGGAAGCCACCCTGGACCTGGGTGCCAACGAACGACTGATACGCTTCATGGCCCAGGCGCAGCGCACCATCCGGGCCATCGTGGAGCCGGTGGCGGGGCCTCAGTACTGGCCGTTCCTCTTGCAGAGAGCAGGCATCCGAAGCGGCCCGCTCCTGCGTCTGGCGGAAATGGTCTTTCACGGCTGTTCGGCGGGACGCGGCTTTGTGTACATCAAACCCAACGGCGAGGTCTGGCCCTGCCCTTTCATCGAAGTGAGCTGCGGCAACGTACGAGAGACGCCGTTCTCCACTATCTGGGCCACCGCTCCCATCTTCGAGGATCTGCGAAAGCGGGAGGAACGCTTGAAAGGACGCTGCGGCGAGTGCGAGTACAGGCGGCTGTGTGGCGGCTGTCGGGGGCGGACCCTGGCCGTCACCGGCGACTATCTGGCCGAGGATCCTTCCTGCTTCATCCATGCCGATGATGAGAACTGATGAAACTCATTCCCTCGTTGGAACCCATCCGCCCACAACTGGAGCGGGTGGAGGGCCTGTTGTGCGAAACGCTGGCGGAGGTAGAAGAGTCGCTGATCTCGGTGCTACGCCACTCGCTCGGTGGCGGCAAACGTCTGCGGCCAGCGCTGGTGATCCTCACCGGGCAGGTCTTCGCCTCTTCTAGCGAGCCTTTCTACAGCCTGGCGGCGGCGGTGGACATGCTGCACACCGCCACGCTGATCCACGATGACCTGTTGGACGAGGCCCCCCTGCGACGGGGCCGTGAGACGCTGCACAGGGTCTGGCCGCCAGGGGCTGCTATTCTGGCCGGCGACTACCTGCTGGGCCAGGCCATATCGCTGATAGCAGAACTGGGGCATCCCCGCATCTTCAAGGTTTTTGGCGAAACCATCTGCGCTTTGTGCGCCGGGGAGATAGGGCGGATGATAGTCGCCGAGGCAGAGCCCAGCCGCGAAGAATATCACCGCAGCATTGAGGCCAAGACGGCCTCGCTTCTCGCCGCCTCAACGGAGATGGCGGCCATCCTGGCTGGGGCGGGGGAGCTACAGATCGCAGCCCTGCGTCGTTTTGGTCGAGAGTTTGGGATGGCCTTTCAGATCGTGGACGATGTGCTGGACTTTATCGGCGACGAGGCGCAGTTGGGCAAGCCGGCTGGCAGCGACTTCCGCCAGGGCCTGATCACCCTGCCCATCCTCTGCCACCTGGAGAGGGCCAAGGACGATGATCCCGTTCGCACTGTGCTATCCGGCCAGCGGGACGAGGAGCACGTGCGAGTAGCGATCGAGGCCGTTCGCTCCTCGGGAGCCATCGAGGCCTCGCTAGTGGAGGCACGAGCCTACGCCAGGCGAAGCCAGGAAGCGTTAGCAGCTTTGCCCGACAACGCCTCATGCCAAATGCTGTGCTCCCTGGCCGAATACGTGGTGGAGCGAAAACGCTGAAAAACAGGGATGTTGCCTATTTTGACCTAATTTGCAGGCTGGGTTATAACCCTACTTTCCGCTAAGTTGGGTTTGACAGGTTCATGATTTAACGTATACT
>CAZVCJ010000176.1:0-8013 GCA_964625745.1 uncultured Anaerolineae bacterium
GGGACCTGGTGGGGATTCGCCAGAGCCTGGAGAAGGTGCCGCAGATTCGAGAAGCGTTATCGCAGCTCGCCCCCCTGGCCCCCCAAAGTTGGGGGGAACGGGGGGCAGCCTCCCAAAGTTGGGGGGGGCGGGGGGCAGCCCCCAAAAATTGGGGGGAACGGGGGGGCGGAGTTGGGGATGACCATCCTTTGCAAACCCTGCTCCCCCAGTTGGATCCCTGTGAGGAGATGGCCTCTCTCATCGGCGAGGCCATCGTGGACGACCCACCAGCCACGCTGGCCAGCGGCGGGGTGCTCAGGCCCGGCTTTTCAGCAGAGTTGGATAGCATCGCTGCCGCTTCCAGGGATGCCAAGAGATGGGTAGCCAGCCTGGAGCAAACCGAGCGGAAGCGCACGGGCATCAAATCCCTCAAAGTAGGCTACAACAAGGTCTTCGGCTACTACATTGAGGTGACCAAATCCAACCTGGACGCTGTGCCCGAGGAGTACATCCGCAAGCAGACCCTGGTCAACGCCGAGCGCTTCATCACCCCGGAGCTCAAGGAATACGAATCGCTGATCCTGAACGCCCAGGAGCGCATCCTCGACATCGAAACCCGCCTCTTCCGCCAGGTCTGCGATCAGGTGGCCGCCGCCGCCGAACGGCTGCTTTCCACGGCCCGTGCCCTGGCCCACCTGGACGTCTACGCGGCCCTGGCCGAGGTAGCCATCCGCAACAACTACGTCCGCCCTGTCCTGACCGATGGCGACGAGATCGAGATCATCGCTGGCCGCCACCCGGTGGTGGAACTCACCCGGCGGGAAGAACCCTTCGTGCCCAACGATGCCCGGTTCTCCCAGGAGGAGGGGATACTGATCATCACCGGCCCGAACATGAGCGGAAAAAGCACTTATCTTCGCCAGGTGGCTCTCATCGTTCTCATGGCTCAAATCGGCTCCTTCGTCCCCGCCGACGAGGCCAGGATGGGGCTGGTGGACCGCATCTTCACCCGCATCGGCGCTCAGGATGAGATCTGGGCTGGCCAGTCAACTTTCATGGTGGAGATGATCGAGATGGCCAACATCCTCCACCATGCCACCAACCGCAGCCTGCTCATCTTGGACGAGATCGGGCGGGGTACCAGCACCTACGACGGCATGTCCATCGCCTGGGCGGTGGTCGAGTACATCCACAACCACCCTCGTCTCCGGGCCAAGACCCTCTACGCCACCCACTACCACGAATTGACGGAACTGGCCAGTCTCCTGCCTCGGGTGCGCAACTACAACGTGGCCGTGGCCGAGGAGGGCGACAGGGTGATCTTTTTGCACAAAATCGTCCCCGGTGGTGCCGACCGCAGCTACGGTATCCACGTGGCGCAGTTGGCGGGCCTGCCCAAGACCGTCATCCACCGCGCCGAGGAGATCCTGGAGGAACTGGAGCGCGATTCCCAGAGATCCCCCATCAGACCCCGCCACATCGCCGAAATCCGCCAACTCGCCCTCTTCCCTGAGACCAGTCCCATCATTGAGGAACTGAAGAAGCTAGAGCTGGAGTCCATGACGCCGTTGGAGGCACTCAACAGATTGTACGAGTTGCAGCGGAAGGTGGGGGGTGATTGAAAGCAGATTTACCACTGTGAAGTGGCCGGCGTCAGCGGGCTTTCAAGGAAGGAGGCCAAGAATGATACGATGCAGATGGCCGTTAAGTTTGGTTGCCATGTTTGGGGTTGCTTTGAATCTGTTGATCACACCAGCTCCGCCTACTGATGTCTATAAGAATACCGCACAATTGCAGGTAGTGGGCCAAGTGGGCGGGCCCACCCAAGCCGTAGCCGTGCAGGGGAGCTATGCCTACGTAGGCGTGGGCCTGCGCCTGATTGTGTTGGACGTGGCAGACCCAGCCGTACCGCAGGAGGTGGGTACGACCGCGCCACTCCCCCACTTCGTCGAGGACGTGGCCATCAATGGGATGGTAGCCTACGTCGCTGCTGGCGGAGCGGGGCTACGGGTCTTGGACGTGGCCGACCCAGCGCACCCCATCGAGATGGGGAGCTGGGATTCACCTGGCTACGCCGAAGGGGTAGCAGTCGCAGGCAGCACTGTGTACCTGGCAGACGGGCCGTATGGGTTGCGCGTGGTAGACGTTTCTGACCCGTCTCACCCAACCGAAGTGGGATTTGCCTATCCTTTGAACTATGCCTTTGAGGTGGCGGTTGCTGGCGGGCACGCCTACGTCGCCGCAGCCGGAGCGGGCCTGTTGGTGGCAGATGTGTCAGATCCCGCTCACCCCATCGAGATGGGGGCCTACGACACGCCGGGTTACGCCTATGGTGTAGCGGTAGCCGGGAATACCGTCTACGTCGCCGACGGCTGGGAGGGGCTGCGGCTAGTAGACGTCTCGAACCCGTCCCACCCATTCGAAGCAGGCTTCTACAAGACGCCCGGTTGGGCCTTCGGCGTGGCCTTTGTGGGGAACACTGCCTATGTAGCCGACGCCTTCGGTGGCCTGCGGGTGGTGGACGTGTCTGATCGTGCCCACCCTGCCGGGCTGGGAGGCTATGAGGTGTCCGGAGGCCATGCTGGGAGCGTGGTTGTCGCCGAGGGCATAGCCTACATAGCCGACCGCAACTGGGGCCTGCGAGTAATAAACGTGTCTGATCCGGCTCACCTGGCCCAAATTGGCTTTTATGGCCCCTTGGGCTACGCCGATGCGGTAGCTGTGGACGGTAGCTATGTCTACGTGGCTGCCGGTACCTACGGCCTGCGGGTCGTGGATGTCTCCGATTCGGCCCACCCGGCCGAGGTGGGCGCCTACGACACTGGAGGTTATGCGGTCAGTGTGGCGGTGTCAGGGACCTACGCCTATGTTGCCACCATGCCCGGTGGTCAGCAGCCAGATGGCTTGCACGTCGTGGACATCTCTGATCCCACCCGTCCCACCAGAACTGGCTTCTACGAGCGACAAGGGCTTGGCGCCTATCGCGATCTTGCCCTGGTTGGGTCGGTGGCCTACCTTGCCAACGAGCTAGGGCTTGAGCTGATCAGCGTCACTGATCCTGCACACCCAACCTGGCTTAGCTTCATAGACCTGTTCGTGTGGCCAAGTGCCACTGACGGCGTGGATGTATCCGGCACTGTTGCCTGCGTGGCCCAAGCAGAGGCAGGCCTAAGAGTGGTTGATGTATCAGACCCTTTCAATCCTGCCCTGGTTGGAGAGTACGATACGTCGGGCTACGCCGAGGATGTGGCCGTGGCCGGGAACAAAGCCTATGTTGCCGACGGTGAGCCAGGGCTGCAGATAGTGGACATCTCGAATCCAAGGCAACCGACTGGCATGGGAGTGACCCAGACACCTGGCAAGGTCATGGGGATAGCCGTTGTGGAGGACATGGCTTATGTGGCTGGTAACGGTGGAGGACTATCGCTCGTAGACATCTCTGATCTCTTAACCCCGACACTGGTTGAGTTCTACAACACGCCTGGCTTTGCCCGTCAGGTGGCCGTTGTTGGCAACTATGCCTATGTAGCCGACGGGAGTGGGGGGCTGCTTATCTTCGTGATTGTTTCGGGATCCAGCACAGCCAACAACAGGTCAAGGGTACAACCAAAAAGCTGGCTCGGATCAGATGAGAAGGCCGGCCGATCTCCGGCGGACGCTGCATGGTCTTCGAATCTCACGGAGATTCAACATACTCGTTCGGCAATCTGGAGACAACAAACGATCCCGACCCTTCAATGGTACAAATCATATCAGGGCCAACTTTCGTCTAGTCGTTACCACCAACGCACACCCGAGCCTGGTTCCACCCCTCAGTCAAACATCATTCTAACCCACGTTGCTAGCATCTGCACCGTCACCAGTGTACAGGATAGCGGTCCAGGAACACTTCGCAGGTGCCTGGAAAACGCTGTCACTGGTGACCTGATCACTTTTGATCCCCGCGTCTTCCAGCCGACCAACCCGGCTACCATTGCGCTGACTAGCCCGTTGCCGTCCCTCACCCAGGGCAACCTGACCATTGATGCCTCCAATGTTGGAGCTATCTTAGATGGCAGTGCCACCCCGTCAGGCACCTCTGGTCTTCATATCGCATCTAGTGGCAATGCCATCCGTGGACTGCAAATCTTGCATTTTCCAGACGATGGCATAAAAATCCTGGGGACTGACAACACAATCGGAGGAGACCGTACGTTGGGCAGCGGCCCGACTGGCCAGGGCAACGTCATCTCGGCTAATGGTAGTGCAGGGATCAGTATTTGGGGAGAAGGCAGCACCAACAATGTTATCTGCGGGAATTACATCGGTACAGACATCAGCGGCACTGTAGCACTAGGCAATTTCGACGACGGTGTCAACATAGTGTACGCTCAGAGGAACCGGGTTGGCGGCCCAACGGCCGAGGAACGTAACCTCATCAGCGGCAATGGCTACAACGGCATCCACATCAATGGTGCTGTGAGTAACACTGTCATCGGCAACTATATCGGCACCGACATTAGTGGCATGACGGCGTTGGGTAACCAGTGGGACGGCGTGCTCATTGCGGGGGGTGCCTCATACAATCAAATAGGGGGGATGGGGGCGGGAGAGAGGAACATCATCAGTGGTAATGGAAGCAGCGGAGTTAACCTCCTTGGAGCTGAAACTTCGGGGAACCTCGTCGTGGGCAACTACGTTGGCACTGACCCCAGCGGGGCGGTCGGTGTGGGAAATCATGATACCGGGGTAGCCATCCAACTTGCGGCGCTCAATAACGTTGTGGAGCGGAATGTCATCAGCAGCAACGGCAAGGTTGGTGTCCTTGTCTCAGATAAGGGCAGTTCTTACAATGTCGTCATTGGCAACTTCATCGGCACAGATGCCAGCGGCACGGCTGCGCTGGGGAATGACTGGCAGGGTATCCATGTCGCCCAGGGGGCGTCTTTCAACAGAATTGGAGGAACTACGGCCAGGGAGAGGAACATCATCAGCTCCAACGACGGAGGTGTTACTATGTGTGGTGACAGGGGAGGAACTGACAACCTGATCATCGGCAACTTCATCGGGACGGATCCTAGCGGTACAAGAGCCATCGGGAACGAAGAAGGCATTGGCGTCATACTGTGCATCGGCATTCAGCGCAGTTTCATCGGAGGTGTGACAGAGGGGGAACGAAACATCATCAGCGGTAACGACCGCGGAGTCTGGTTAGGTGGTGCAGGCATTGAACACAGCTTTATAGCCGGCAACTACATAGGCACAGATGCGAGTGGCAAAATAGATCTGGGCAACCGATCGTCCGGCGTCGGGATACATCACTACTCTCAGCACAATGCTGTCCAGAGCAACCTGATCTCGGGCAATGAGGGTAACGGCGTGAGGATCGATGGCGCCTTCAACCTGCTGCGGGCCAACCGCATTGGCACGGCCGCTGATGGTGCGTCACCTCTTCCCAATGGCATGGCCGGTGTGCGGATCGAGGCGGCATCGAACACCGTCGGTGGCCCGTATCCCAACGATGGCAACATCGTCGCCTTCAACAACGGAGACGGCGTAAAGGTCTGGACCTACCCCAGCAACACTATCCGCCGCAACTCGATCTATGGCAACTCTAGCTCTGGAATCCACCTGGTCAATGGGGGGAACAACCTGCTGGCTACGCCCATCATCACTCACGTTCTCCTCGATTCCGTATCGGGCACGGCCTGTCCCGGCTGCATCGTGGAGGTCTTCTCCGACGAAGAGGATGAGGGCCAAGTTTATGAGGGGAGCACTATCGCCGACACTTTGGGGGCTTTTGCCTTCAGTAAGGGTAGCCCTCTGACTGGCCCCTACATCACTGCGACAGCAACAGACTCTGATGGGAATACGTCTGAGTTCGCATTGCCGGTGTCTGTACCTGCTCCCACCCACACTCCCACACCAACCGGTACACCCACGCCAACAGCCACTTACGGCCCGACACCGACCAGCATATCCACGCCAACGATAACGCCAACGCCGACGAACACTCCCGTTGTCCGAGCCGTGTTTCTCCCGTTGATCTCAAAAGTGTATTCCGCAGTTGAAACGCCAACAGTGACACCAACCATCACGCCAGGGGCTCTGCGAATACGGGTAAACCAGAGCCATGACTGGGTTGATGCCAGTACGTCTTTGGGGGCGACGGTCTGGATCACAGTGACCGATGCCCTTGGCCGCGTCAAGGGGACCGCTAATGGCGTTGCTCTTCGCGATGGCGGTGCCATCTGGGGAGGCGACTTTGACTGGGACGACAACGCTCCCGACATTGTCGTTGGCGACCGTGTTGACGGCTCTTCAAGCGATGGTGGCACGGCTACGGCGGCCGTCATTACCATCACCGGTCAGGTAGATGCCGAAACCAACACCCTGAGCGGCCAGGTTCTCGGCGTCAGCTACCCAGCAACAATGAAGGGCGAAATCTGGGAAGAGGGCGCTACCTGGCCCGAGACCCAGACCGACGGCCAGGGGTATTTCACGCTGGATTTCAACCCCTTCGACATCCAGCTGGGGACGGACGTGGCCGCCTGGTACATCCGGCCGGACGGGAACTGGGTGGGGGCCATCTTCTAGCCGCAGAAAGATATGACCGTACTCAGCAACTCCAGGCAGTCTGTGGTGTTGTCATACTTGTAGCAACACCGTGCAGCAGGAGGAGGCAATGCCCACCATCAAAGTCATTCTCAACCCCGCCTCAGGGCGGGGAGCTGGCCAGCGGACGGCGGAGGTGATCCGCCAAACGCTGACGGAAGCGCAAGCGACGTTCGAGATCGTCGAGACGACAGAACAGCGCTCGGCCGTGGCCCAGGCCGCGCAAGCGGTGCGGGAGGGGTGGGACATCATCGCCGTCGCGGGCGGTGATGGCACAGGCAATGAGGTGCTCAACGGCATCATCGAAGCCAGCCTGGGCACGCCGGGCTGGGATGCTGGAGAGCCCGCCGCCGGGGCCCTGGGCCTCATACCCATCGGCACAGGCAACGACTTTGCCTGGTGCATGGGCGTGCCCATCGGCGACGTGGCCGCCGCCTGCCGCGTGCTGGCCGCCGGGCAGGCGCGGGTGGTGGATGTCGGTCGTGTGGAAGACGAGTTGGGGAATGTGCGCTACTTCTGCAACAACTTCGGCGCGGGCTTCGACGCTGCCACCACCGTGGAAAGCTACAAGCTGCGCCACCTGCGCGGGTCGCTGGTCTTCCTGGTGGCGGTGCTGAGGACCATCTTCCTGTACTACAAAGCGCCCCTGGTGACGGTGCGTTACGACGAGCAGGAGATGGAGCTGCCGCTGCTGATGGTCTCGGTGGCCAATGGCCGCCGCACGGGAGGCATGTTCATGATCGCCCCGCAGGCGGTGCAGGACGACGGCTTGCTGGACGTGACCCTGGCCCGTCAGGTGAGCCAACTGGGTATCTTCCGCCTGCTCCCCTATTTCATCCGTGGCACCCACGCCACGCAGCCGACGGTGACGGTGGGTCGGACGGCCCACATCGTGGTCGCCTCGGAGCAGGATTTGCCGGTGCACGTGGATGGGGAGATCATGCGCACCGATGCCCACCGGCTGGAAGTGAGCGCGCTGCCGCGCCGTCTACGGGTGGTGTGCGAATAATGTTGATAGGTCGTCTGCTCATCGCCGCCGTGTTCGGCTACCTCGTCGGCTCTTTCCCCACCGGCGTGCTGGTGACGCGGCTGTTGGGGAAGCCAGACCTGCGCCTCAGCGGTAGTGGTCACACCGGCGGGCTCAACGTCTACCGCCTGGCGGGCATCGCCTGGGGTGTGTTCACCATGCTGGTGGACGTGAGCAAGGGAGTGCTGGCCGCCTGGGTGGCGCTGAGGCTGACGGGGACTCCGTGGGCGCTGCCGGCCGCGGGCATGGGCGCCGTGGCTGGTCACTGCTGGTCGGCCTACGGCGGAAGGACTCGCTTCGGATTAGCCGGGGGGATGGGGCTGAGCACGCTGGGCGGACTGCTCCTCTGGCAACAGCCGCTGGCGGTGCCCATCGCCGTGGCTCTGTGGGGGCTTGGCTACCTCCTGCTGCGC
>CAZVCJ010000177.1:0-7975 GCA_964625745.1 uncultured Anaerolineae bacterium
AGGAGCAAGGAAAGCACAAATACGGCAGTGAGCCCCCTGCTTGATTGTTTCACTTTGGACATCCCACTCAAACGTTATCACCAAGGGGGGCCTTCCGACTACCACTCTACAGCCTCTCAAGCCTCTCCACTTTCATCACGAAGACGATAGCCCCGCTAACTTCCACTTTCTCCGCCTGGGGGTATGCCGGTGTGTACAGGCGAGACTTGACATTCTGCTTGATGATATTCAGCACCTCATCAACTTGCCCTTCCTCGACGCCGCTCACGATGGTCGTGTTACCTGCTCGCAGGAAGCCGCCGGTGCTTCCCATGCGCGTGGCTCTGAAACCCTGGGCGAGCAGGGCATTGACGACAGCATCGGCATCGTCGTTATGAACGATAGCCTGGATCAGCTTCATGGATCTGTTACCTCCTGACTCAAGTTCCCCCGTTCTCGTTCGCCGAAGGTCTCTGACCGAGGCGGAGTGGTAGAAAGCAGCTCGGTCGTGA
The DNA here is from genome assembly GCA_964625745.1 of uncultured Anaerolineae bacterium. Lineage (GTDB taxonomy): Bacteria > Chloroflexota > Anaerolineae > VGOG01 > VGOG01 > CAZVCJ01. The sequence goes on from CAZVCJ010000177.1 coordinate 492, forward strand.
TCAAAGGTCTCACGGCGCGGGAAGCTGTACGCTGAGTTCCCACGGATGCATGAGGAGAGGCAAGAAGAGCCTGTGCTCCTCGCCCCCCGTCGTCACACGCTTCACAATCACGTTGCCCGCCCCGTCGTCGAGGAGCACTCTGTTGGTGATGGGGCCCTGGCCTGTGGCCTGCACTGCGAAGCGGACGGTGGCCATGGCGCTGATGGGCACTCGCCCGCTCCAGGTGAGGCGATGGGTGGAGGCATCGTAGATGGCTGGCCCACCGCTGCCCGCCCAGGCCGAGCCGGGCACGTAGACGACCTCAGCGGGAAGGGTGTCGGTCAGGGCCACCGTTGCCGGGCCGCTGCCCCCGTTCTTCACCAGGATGGTGTAGGTCAACACCTGGCCGGGACTCACCGCCTCCCCTTCCTCCTCCCCAATCTTGGGAGGGAAAGAGAGGGGGCTACTGACCTGCTTCTCCGAGGGGCTCAGATCTGGGGCCGTTATCGTCGTAGTGGCCGCCTGGGTGAAGGGCAGGTGCGCGCCATCGTCAATGGTGGCCGTGTTGACGACGACCGCGCCATTTGGCAGGGGGGCCGCGGTCCGCACGGCGAAGGAGAAGGAGGCCTGGCTACCGCTCGGCACTGCGCCGCTCCACAGAATCCGGTTGGCGACATCATCGTAGATCGCCCCACCGCTGGCGCTGCCCGGCTGGTAGACGGCGTGGGCGGGGATGGGGTCTACGACGGCCACGTCCGCCGCGTCTGCGGTCCCGGCGTTGCGCAGGGTCAGGGTGTAGGCCAGCACCTCGCCGGGAACGGCCACGCTCTTATCCACTTCCTTGGTCGAACCTTCCAGCTCAATGGTGTTGACCCGGGTCGTCGCCTGGCGCTCGCAGGTCGTGCCTCGCCCATCGTCAATGATCGCCGTATTGGTGATGATCGTCTCCGTCGGCAGCAGGTCGGCGATCTTCACCTGGAAGGCGATGGCGTGCGACGGGGGAGGAGGTGAGATCAGAACAGCTAACCCGTCGTGCACGCAGGCTTCGTTGTAAGCGACGGTCAGCCCCTGGGTGCCGTCGGCGTTCTGGATGCCGATGGTGGCCTCATCCAAAGGCTCAACCATGGACTGGTACTGGCAGGTGATGGAGGCGTCGGCCCGCAGGATGACCTGGAAGGTGTAGGGGCCACCGCTGACGTAGCGGGGCACCTCCACGTAGGAGACCACCAGGGCGTCTTCGCCGTTACTCCAGTAGTAGGCCTCCCCACTTGTGGAGAAGTTGAGGTCATCCCAGAAGGGAGCCAGCAGGTTGCCCGGAGCCAAGGGGGCAGGCAAAGCCAGGTTGCTGAAGTTGCGGCCGGAGATGGGCGACAGGCTCAGGAAGCCATTGCTGCTCAAGTAGAACTGGGTGAACTCGTTTCCGTAGAAGGGGAAGGAGAACCCGATGGGGAAGGGGTCGGCGTTGGTGTCATCCCCCAGGCCCGTGATGGGGGCGCCAGTCCTCGTGATGTCCATCCAGTCGTAGACTGGGCCGCCGGGCGCGTCGCTGTCAGTCCAGGTATAGCCCCCTTCCTCCTGCTCGCTCCCCGCCGACACATCCCCCATCCACTCGATCCGATCAAGGGCCGCGTTGTAGACCGCCCCGCCGGTGACGCTGCCGGGCACGTAGACCGTGTTCTCAGGAACAGGATCCACCAGGCTGACGCCGGTGGCGTTGAGAGAGCCTGTGTTCTTCAGGGTGATGGTGTAGGTCAGGGTGTCGCCAGCCTGGGCTACAGCCTTGTCCGTCGTCTTGGTCGAGCTCGTCAGGTCGAGCCCCATCACCGTCGTGGTGGCGCTGGCCTGGAGGACGTGGGCCTGCCCATCGTCCAGGGTGGCAATGTTGGTGATGACCGTCCCTCCCCCCGTTCCCCCCAACTTTGGGGGGGCAGGGGGGCGGGGCTCCTCGACCACCGCCTGGAAGGTGAAGGTCATCTGGGTCATGGCCGGCAGGGTGCCGCTCCACTGGACGCGGTCGAGGACGGGGTCGTAGGTCGCGCCGCCGGTGGCGCTGTTGGGGACGTAGGTCGTGTGTTCCGGGATCGGATCGGTCAGGCTGACCCCAGACAGGTCGGTGGCGCCGATGTTGCTCAAGGTCAGGGTGTAGGTCAGCGCCTCGCCCGGAATGACCTCTTCCCTGTCCACCGTCTTGGTCAGGGAAGGCAGGGTGAGCCAGGCGATAGCCCGCTCCATCGTCTGGACCAGTGCGTCGCGGGGGCCGACGCTCTCCAGGCCGAACCCGAAGTAGAGCACGCGGTAGGGAGGCGATTCGGCCTTAAGCCCTCGGATGCCCCCGTCGGGATAGGCCAGGATTGGCCAGGCGGCATCGTCGGCAGGCTCGATCTCGTCGGGATAGAAGCAGCCGGAGAATGTGCAGAAGCCCGTGTCCTTGTAGGCGTAGGTATCGTTGAGGGTGAGGGTCAATCCCTCCAGGATGTTGGTCCCGATCAACTCGTCCAGGATCTGCGGTTCCCCGAGGAAGCTGGCGTGCAGATAGTCGGCGTAGAAGAGCGGAGCGTAGCTTTGATATTCGTCCCAGTAGCCGACGTCCTGGCCAGCGATGAGGAGCTTCCCCCCGTCGTCCAGATAATCCATCAGAGCCTGGTCGGCGCCGACGTAGCCCGGCGACTGCCAGGGTGTGGCCCATAAGACAACGTCGTAGGCCCCTAACTCCTCGGCGGTGGGCACGTGGGTCGTATCGGTGATGAGGCGCGTATCGTAGAGGTAGCCGGCCTCATCCAAAGCGTACTGATAGTAGAGAGTGACATTCTCCCCCAGCCAGGCATCGGCGTCCACCAGCAGAAGAGAGGGGGCCGCGGGTAGGATGAAGTCCTGCCTGGTCACTGCACCCTCGGCGATGCTGACCACCGCCCGCTGGATCTGATGCCCCCTCACGCTCGCCTCTACCGTGTAGTTGCCCACAGGCAGGGCCAGGCTGTAGAACCCGTCGGCGTCCGCCGTCGCTGAGGCCGGGGTGTCCAGGGCGCGGACGGTGGCCGCCAGCGGCTCCTCCGGCCTCTCCTTCGTCACCCGACCGCTGAGGGTTCCCGTTGGGGCTGGCTTCAGGGCCAGGTCCCGCATGGACATGTAGCCCGTGATCACCTCCACCCCCTGCACCGTGGCCGAGAGGTAGCCGAACGCGCTGGCCGTGACGTCGTAGAAGCCCCCTGGCACGCTCACGGCGTAGGTCCCCGTGGCGTCGGCGGTAGCGACAAATCGGTCGCCGGCCTGGCTGACGCCGCTGACCGTGGCCCCAGGAATGGTTGGAAGCTGGAAGTTGGAAGTTGGAGGTTGGAAGTTGGGCGTTGGAACTTCCCCCCTAGCTTTTGGGGGGATTGAGGGGGGGCTCGAAACTCCAACCGTGCCGTAGAGCTTCCCCGCCCCCAGGGCCCAACGGACGGCATCGTAGGCGTCAATTCGCCCGGCGCCGTAGTCGTTGTCGGGGCCGGGCTCGCCCAGGTCGAGGGCGGTGTACTTCATGAAGCTCTCCAGGTCGTCGGCGGTCAGGGTGGGGTCGGCCTCCAGCAGCAGGGCCGCCAGTCCCGCCACGTGGGGGGTGGCCATGGAGGTGCCGCTCCAGCCGCTCTCGTAACCACCGCCGGGAACACTGGAGCGGATGTCCACGCCGGGCGCGCTGACGTCGGGCTTGGTTTCCTCCCAGAAGGAGGGGCCCCGGCTACTGAAGTAGGCAATGGCGTCCTCGGAGTCCGTGGCGCCCACGTCCACGGCGTGGGGGAAGCTGCCCGGTGAGTGCACGGCCCCACTGCCCAATTCCCCGTCGTTGCCGGCGGCGAAAACAGGGAAGATGCCCGCTGCCCGCCAGGCCGCCACATCGGACCAGAAGGTGGGATCGGCCCCGTTCGTGCTGCCCCAGGAGTTGCTGACCACGTCAGGGGCCTGGCGGGGATCCGGGTTCTCTCCGTCGAGGTCGGTGGGGGCCAGGAGCCACTGGAAGCCCTGGTGGATCTTCACGTCATCGGTGACGCCGGCGTCATCGAAGATCTTGACGGCGATCCATTGAGCGCCGGGGGCCACGCCGATTTGATTTGCCCCTCCGTCGTTCCCCACGATGGTGCCCATGGTGTGGGTGCCGTGACCGTCTCCGTCAGCGGGGGCGCTGGGGTAAGCGCCTGTGAAATCATACCAGTCGTAGTCGTGGTCTCCGTCCGCGCCCCGGTACCTGGTCTGCAGGGCGGGGTGGGTCCAGTCTGCGCCGGTGTCCATGTTAGCCACCACCACGCCCTCACCCGTGATGTCGAAGTCATGCCAGACCTCATCGGCCCTCACCAAGTGGATGTTCCATTCCACAGACTGGGAGTTTGGAGTTTCGAGTTCGGGGTTTCGAGTTTGAAGTTTCACGTTTGAAGTTTCACGTTTCACGTTTGGATTGGGGAGTTGATGGGTGTGGTTGGCGCGGATCCTCTCCACTTCGGGCCGGGCGGCCAGGGCCAGGAGGGTCTCCAGGTCGCCGGTCACGGCTAGGCCGTTGAAGGCCCAGAAGGGGGTGTAGCCTTCGACGTGGCCAGAGGCCCGCTGCCCATCCAGATAAGCCCGGATGCCTCGCTGGCTCCTCTCGGCCACGGCCTGCAGGGATGAGACCACCGCCAGGCGGCGGGGCGACTTCTCCTGGATCCGCTGCGCCGGAGCCAGGTTGGCCTGCTGGGTCAGGTGGACGATGTAGGTCGTCTTCTCCCCGGAGTCCAATTCTTTGAGAGCCTGCGGCTCGATCTTGACCCGCAGGGACAGGGGGATCTTCTGGAGGGAAGGCGGGGTCGGCGGGGGATTCGCCGCGATGAGAGAGGGGATCAACAGCAGGGGGAGTACAGCTAAAACAATAAGGCCGAACCCTTTTCGCCAGTTCATGGGTCTTTCCACCTTCCCGTAATTGAGTGAAAGGGGGCGTTCCGCCCCCCTTCCACACGATGGCTATAGCTCGGGGACCAGGATTCGAACCTGGATCTTAGGATTCAAAGTCCCGCGTCTTGCCCTTAGACTATCCCCGATCACTTCCCCCATGCATGGTTTGCGCTATGGGGTAAAGGCAGCGAGGGTGGGCTTCGAACCCACAACCCCCCGGTTAACAGCCGGATACTCTACCAGTTGAGCTACCTCGCTGCACCTCAGTTGTCTCAAGTGGGCCGCGCGGGACTCGAACCCACAACTCACGGCTTAAAAGGCCGTTACTCTGCCACTTGAGTTAGCGGCCCCAGTTAAACAAACTGGCTTGTCGAACGAGATCGCTTACTCCCGATAACGCGACAGCAACCAACACACCAGGAACAAGACCCCCGGCGCTGCTACGAGGGCAAACCACGGGCCGCGCGGAAACCGGCCACCCATGACGCGCATTGCCGCGTAGAAGGCCAGAAGGCTGCCGACAGTAATGCCTCCTCCCAGCCCCTCCCGACGCCAGGCCACGATCATCCCCAGGCAAACCCCGAAGGGGAAGAAGAACAGGCCAACCCAATCACGGGGCGTAAACTGCGCCGGGTTGAATCCTTCCGCCAGGTCGCTGCCGATGAACATCAGCAGGATAAACCCTACGCTCGCAATGCTCCAGGCCCTGGCCACCCATCGGGTGATGAGAGTCGCGATACCGGGCTTAACTGTCAGGTCGTCCATGCGGTCTTCTCCTTCCACCAATGAAGCGCCGCTTTGACTGCCGTAGCAGCTAACCTGGATTATACCGCACTTCTTGGAAGTTGTCAAAGAATTGGTCAGGTGGTCGGGTGGTCGTTGGTCGGGTGGTCTCTGGTCGGGTGGTCTGAGTTTGGCTTTTCCGCAGGTAGCGAACGAAGCCGTTGATCAGTTTTTTCGCTCGTGTTGCTTTCTGGTAGATTGGCTCGAATTCTTCCTCTGTCACATAGCCTCGATCCAAAGCGATGTACAGATGCGATTGCACCTCACTGGCCGAACGTCGGGCGTAGCCTAGAAACCTGACGAATTCCGCGTCTGAACCTGCATCGAACCCTTCGGCGATGTTGGCCATCACTGAGGCCGCCGCATCCTCAATCTGTCTCCGTAGCGGGAAGTCCCTGGCAAACTGTCCCTTGTCAGACACTCCATACACCATCCGAGCCAACACCCGCGCTTCTTGCCATCCCTCAATATCCTCAAACCGCTCGATCTTCATCTAGCCTCCTGTCGTTGGTCACGTGGTCAGGTGGTTGCTGGTCAGGTGGTCGTTGGTCTGGTGGTCTCTGGTCTCTAGGCAGGTGGTTCAGAAACCGAAGAGACCACCTGACGAAAGATCACCCGACCAACTTGGTCACGTAGTCCTTCGTCTGGTGGTCAGGTGGTCAAGCAGCCCGATAGATCGCTTGGTGCTGAAGCCCAAGGCTCACTTGACTGGCGACCACCCGACCAACTTGGTCGCGTAGTCCTTCGTCTGGTGGTCAGGTGGTCCAGAAACCGAAGAGACCACTTGACGAAAGACCATCCGACCAACTTGGTCACGTAGTCCTTCGTCCGATGGTCAGGTGGTCCAAAAACCGAAGAGACCATTTGACGAAAGACCACTCGACCAACTTGGTCACGTAGTCCTTCGTCCGATGGTCAGGTGGTCCAGAAACCGAAGAGACCACTTGACGAAAGACCACTCGACCATCTGACCATCCGACCATTTCCGTTTCAGTCCCCCGAAGGGGATTCATTGTTTTTCTACGAGGAGTCTTGCAGCGTCTGGAGCAGGCAGTTGAGACTGAAAATTTTCAGTCCCCCGAAGGGGATTCGTTGTTTTTCTACGTGGAGAAAATGGCGGCCCAGCCGGCCAGCGTCGCTAACTGGTTTCAGTCCCCCGAAGGGGATTCATTGTTTTTCTACAAGGTTGCTTGTGGCCCTTTTCAGGCAATTAGTTCCTGAATGTTTCAGTCCCCCGAAGGGGATTCATTGTTTTTCTACGTGAGACAATCTATGTCTGTACTCGCCAGCACTGGCTCGTTTCAGTCCCCCGAAGGGGATTCGTTGTTTTTCTACCAGGCGAACGTCTCCGCAATCGTTCCCGGCCGGGTCAAGGTGTTCGCGTTTCAGTCCCCCGAAGGGGATTCATTGTTTTTCTACTCACAACTGGTGGCCTTTCGGCTCCGAAGATCCGCCCGGGTTTCAGTCCCCCGAAGGGGATTCATTGTTTTTCTACCCAGACGATACTGTCAGGAAGGCGCTTGAGCACATCAGAGGTTTCAGTCCCCCGAAGGGGATTCATTGTTTTTCTACGCGAGCACGTTTCGGATGGCAAGTGTGCTGGCTTTTTTAGCAGCGTTTCAGTCCCCCGAAGGGGATTCATTGTTTTTCTACACGAAAAAGGTCCTCTGATCCAGAGCCTGCTCCGGAAGGTTTCAGTCCCCCGAAGGGGATTCATTGTTTTTCTACAAGTTATGCGACTGGGCGCTGAAGGATGGGCAGCGAGGGCAAAGTTTCAGTCCCCCGAAGAGAGTGTTGCAGAATTCCATGTAGAAGCAGCCGCCGGA
>CAZVCJ010000178.1:0-7914 GCA_964625745.1 uncultured Anaerolineae bacterium
CTCGTGCGCCCTCGTTTCTCACATCTCCCGCCGTCCCTCCAAAGCCCGGGTCAGGGTTATCACGTCGGCGTACTCCAGATCCCCGCCTACCGGCAACCCCCGCGCCAGGTGGGTGACCCGCACGCCCAGGGGCATTAACTGGCGATGCAGATACATGGCCGTGGCCTCGCCCTCCAGGCTGGGATTGGTGGCCAGAATCACCTCTTCCACAGACCCATCCCGCAGGCGGTTGAGCAGCTCGCGGATTCTCAGGTCTTCGGGGCCAATGCCCTCCATCGGCGAGATAGTGCCGTGCAGCACGTGGTAGAGGCCCTTGTACTCCCGCGTCCGCTCGATGGCCAGCACATCCAGAGGCTCTTCCACCACGCAAATGAGGGAACGATCGCGCCCTTCATCCCGACAGATGGGGCAGGGGCTCGCCTCGGTTATATTGAAGCAAGTGGAGCAAAAAGTGATGCGCTCCCTCATCTGGCGCAGAGCTTCGGCCAGCGATTCCGCCTGCTCAGCAGGGGCTCTGAGTAGGAAAAAGGTCAGGCGCGAAGCCGTCTTGGGGCCGATGCCCGGCAGCCGTCTGAATTCCTCGATGAGCCTGGCTACAGGCTCAGGGGCGATCTGCATGTCCGATTACTCCTTTGAGATTCACCATCCTCAGTCCACCACGTACTCCACCCTACCCTCCCTGGCCAGCACGTAACTCATTCCTCCCACCTGACGCACCATGCCCTTGAGCTCCATCAAAGCCAGGGTGCTGGAAACCTGGGCGATGGGCAGGCCGCTCTTTTGCCCGATTTCGTCCACGTGGACTGGATCGGCTGTGATGTACTCCAGCAGGGCGGCTTCCGTCTCGTTCTCTGGGACAATAGCCCGCACCTCAGCCTGCTGGCTGACCATGGTCAGGTTGAGTTCCTCCAGAATGTCCTCCACCGAGAGCACCGGTTTGGCCCCCTGCTGGATGAGTTTGTTGGCCCCCATACTTTTCTTGCGAAAGATGTTTCCAGGCACGGCGAAGACTTCCCGCCCCTGCTCGAGGGCGAAGTCAGCCGTGATCAGGGCCCCACTCCTCTCTCCTGCCTCGACGATGACCACTCCCAGGGACAGCCCGCTGATGATGCGGTTGCGCGGGGGAAAATTGCCTGCCTCTGGCTGGGTGCCCATAGCGTACTCGCTCACCATAGCCCCGCGTTCGACGACGGTTTGAGCTAACCGGCGACTCTCCGCCGGATAAATGATATCCACGCCAGAGCCCAAAACGGCGATGGTGCGACCGCCAGCGTCCAGCGCGGCTCGATGCGCCTCGCTGTCTATTCCCCGGGCCAGGCCACTGACGATGGTGAGCCCGTTGCGGGCCAGGCCGCCAGCTATCTGTCGAGCCGCCTCCTTTCCGTACACCGTGGCCCCCCGGGTTCCGACCACGGCCACTGCCCACTGATCCCCATCCAGAATATCGCCCTTGACGTAGAGCACCGGCGGCGGGTTGTAGATGTTCAGCAGGCGAGGCGGGTAGGCGGGATCGTCCCAGGTGAGCACCTTGACACCCTGGCGCTCGATCTTCTCCATTTCCCCATCCAGCGAGATGGTAGAGCGCATGTTCATGAAGCTGACCAGAGCACGCTTATCCAACCCTGCCTCTTTCAGCTCACGGGCGTCGGCGCGCCAGGCCTCTTCCAAATCGCCGAAGTGGTTGAGCAAGGCCCTGAACTTCATCGGCCCTATTCCGCGAACGCTGCTAAAGCCAACCCAATACTTGCTTGCACTGAGCTTAGTCGAAGTGACCTCGGCCACCGGAACCTCCTAAATCAACCCCTCCATAAGTTCCACCACCAGCCGTCCCTGAGCCAGGCTGATCTCCAGTACTACGTCCTCGATGGCTGGAATCAGCACCTCCCGCTCTCCGCTCCGCACCACGTAGACGTCGTTGGATCCGGTGGAGATAACTTCAGCCACCGTGCCCAGGCGCTCCCCTTCCGCCGTCCAAACGGCAAGGCCAACGATTTGGTGCTCGTAGTACTCGTCCTGCTCCAAGGGCACGGCTTCCTCGATAGGAATCTGCACCAATTGGCCCCGCAGCTTCTCGATCGAGGTTCGATCGTGGCAACCTGCCAGTTTGAGAAGAGCTGCCCCCTTGTGCAGGCGAAAGCTCTCCAGGGCGAAGGGCACGGCCTCCGGCCCCAGGTAGACCTTTCGCAACAGGGAGAAGCGATCTGGGAAGTCGGTCACGATCTCCACCTTCACTTCGCCCTGTGTCCCCCAGGGCCTTGCCACCCGGCCGATAACCAGGTAACGAGGCTCGGCCCTGTTATCTGCTTTTCCAGATTGTGAGTCCGTCATCCCGCTGCGACCCGAAAAAGGGGCGGGGGCACGCAATGGAGCCCCCGCTTTGATCGCTATTAGACAATCTCCAGGGTAACGCGCTTGCCCTGCTTAGCCGCGACCACCCTTACCAGAGTGCGCATGGCGTTAGCCACCCGCCCCTTCTTGCCGATGATCCGTCCCATGTCCTCTGGAGCCACGTGCAACTCAAGGACAACAGAGTTAGTGCCCTCGATCTCGTCCACCCGGACCTGTGATGGGTCGTCCGCCAACGATTTTGCGATGTACTCAATCAACTCCTTCATTGGATCGCCCTCCTTATTGCTAGTGATATTCTAAGCTGGCCAGTTTCTTCGCCTGTAGTCTCTTCGATTTCCTCTTGCAGGGGCGCTTCTATGAGCTCTTCCTCAGAAGGTACTACCTCACTAATCAGCTATAGGCACCTCCTCAGCGACTTCGGCTTCAGTGGGTGCCACCCCCTCTACCGGCTCTTCCTCTTCTTCCACCGGAGCAGCCTCCTCGGCCACGACCTCTTCTACAACCTCCTCGACCGCAACTTCCTCTGCAGTCACCTCCGCCAGTAGAGATTCTAAGTCCTCTCCCTCCTTCAAGCGAGCGAATCGGTCGAAGGTGACCTTATTCCTCAACAGTCTGGCCACTGCATCGCTGGGTTGAGCCCCCTGCGATAGCCAGTAAAGGGCCCGGTCCTCTTCTATCTGAACGGTAGGCGGCTCCGTGCGGGGATTGTAGAACCCGATGGTCTCGATGAAGCGTCCATCGCGCGGTGATCGAGAGTCGGTCACCACCACCCGGTAGGTAGGCTGTTTCTTCTTGCCCATACGGCGTAGTCTGATCTTTACCATTTCTCTTTTCTTCAAACTCCTTTCGACTTAGTATATGGTTTACGGTTTTTAGCGTTGCCGTGGCTGATTGCCATGAGCTATTTGTACTCCTCCCTCGGCGGCGAGAAGGTGTCAACGACGAGGGTGCGCTTGAGAGCGGTCGCCCCGTGCTCTACATTAGCTGGGAACAACAGGCTATGCCCCGGCGCGAGGACGTGGGTCCGACCCTCTACATCCATGGACAGCTTTCCTTCGACGATATAGGTGATTTGTTCATGGGGATGCCGATGGGCTGGAACCACCGCTCCCTCCTCCAAGACTACGCGGACGACCATCAATCGTTCACCCCAGGAGAGAGTGCGCCGCCACACGCCCGGCACCATCTCCACCGGCTCGACGCCTGTTGCTTTGACCACATCTATCATGACACCTCCTCCTGACGTAATTGGTTACCGAAGAATATGCTGAGCGCACTTGAGTTTTGGGAAGGTGCGTTGCCGCCAAACGTGACTTTGCCGCCTGAGCGCCTGCCGATCAATCGTCAGAAAGTCTACTCTAAGCGTGCGAAAATCATGCGCCCCGCGGAGGTTTGCAGGACTTTGGTCACTACAACCTCGACGGTTTTGTTGATATAGCGGCGTCCATTCTCTACCACCACCATGGTCCCATCGTCCAAATAACCCACCCCCTGACCCAGCTCCTTGCCCTCCTGAATGATGCGCACCTTCATTGATTCGCCGGGTAGGAGGACGGTCTTGACCGCGTTGGCCAGTTCGTTGATGTTGAGCACAGTGATACCCTGCAGCTCGGCTACCCGGTTGAGATTGTAGTCGTTGGTTACGATGGGACAGCTCAACTCCTTGGCCAGCATCACCAGCTTATCGTCAACTTCATGCGCATCTTCCACATCCATGTCATTGATGCGGATGGGGACTACCGACTCCTTCCGCAGCTTATTGAGCATATCTAGTCCCCTTCGACCGCGATTGCGACGCAGCATATCCGAGGAGTCAGCGATGTGCTGGAGTTCATTCAGAACGAATCGTGGTATCAGCACGGTGCCGCTGATGAAGCCCGTGCGGCTGATGTCCGCGATGCGCCCATCAATGATCACGCTGGTGTCCAGGAGGACATAGTTGTCCCGGCGAAGGGTTCTACCCTTCAAATGCAGACGCCCACTGATGAGATTCGCCATGTCCTGTTGCCGGACAGTCATCACAGTTATACCCAGGTAGCCAAAGATAAGGGTGCCGACGAGGGGCAACACCGTGCCCAAGATCCCAGGCAGGCGTGACAGAGGCCCGGCAAGGAGGGCAGCAACGATCAGGCCAATAATCAAGCCGATGATAGCAGCTACTAACTGCTGGGCTGGAAGCTGACGAATCTTGCGCCGGATCCATGAGAAGGGCCTGGTGGTCAACCAGGGCGTAATAAGCAATCCTATAGTTGTACTGGCTAAGGGAACAACGACTCTTATCGCGTAATCAACATAAGGCCAGGGGCTCAGTTCGACCAGAGAGTTGCTCGCTTGCCAGCCAGCAATGGCAAAGACTATCATTCCAGCCAAACGCAACACAAGCTCAATTGTCATTCCTTTCACCTCCACTTTGATTTTTGACAAATTGATGGTGACCAGAGACAGAAATGAGTGTACCGTAGAGTACACTCAAACAGACAACCCTGCCGCAAGTTGGCGATACCATCTGGCGATGCCAATGCAGCAGCTTCTCGTTATCTTAGTGACGTGTTATCGGTACGAATAAAAAGATATAAGTCCTATGAAATTGTGGTTTTGCGAATGATAATGAATGAATGAAAAAGAGCTACTTCTTAATCAAAGCCACCTGAAGGGCTTCTCGTAACGAGCGCACGCCGATGACTTCTATTCCGTCGGAGGCGATCTCCTGACGGCGGAAGGACTTGGGTACCAGACAGCGTTTGAAGCCCAGCTTGGCTGCCTCGTTCAAGCGTTTGGGTAGTTGCCCCACTGCTCTGAGCTCCCCCGATAGGCCGATCTCGCCCACAATGGCCAGGTCGGCCGCCACAGGCGCACTCTTGAAGCTAGAAGCAATCGCAGTAGCCACAGCCAGGTCCGCCGCTGGCTCGTTTATCTTCAGACCGCCCACCACGTTGACGAAGATGTCTTGATCGGAGAGCCGCAGCCCCACCCGCTTGGTGAGCACGGCCGCCAGGAGGAGCAAGCGGTTGAAGTCTACTCCGTTGGCCGTCCGTCGTGGCAGGCCGAAGCTGGTAGTGCTGGTCAGGGCCTGGATCTCCACCAGGAGAGGGCGCGTGCCCTCCAAAGTGACGGCTATCGTGGAGCCGGCCGCGTTGGGCAGCCGCTCGGCTAAGAAAGCCTCAGAGGGGTTAGTTACCTCAATCATCCCTCGGCTTCCCATCTCGAAGACGCCCACCTCAGAGGTCGCTCCGAAACGATTCTTGACGCTGCGAAGCAGGCGGTAGGCGTGGAAACGGTCTCCCTCCAAATAGAGCACGGTGTCTACTATATGTTCTAAAACCTTGGGGCCGGCGATAGAGCCCGACTTGGTTACGTGTCCGACGAGGAAGATAGAGATGCCCTCCCCCTTGGCTACTTGCCTCAGATGAGACGCACACTCGCGCACCTGGCTGATGCTGCCCGCCGTTGATTTCAGCTCGTCCAGGTAAACCGTCTGGATAGAATCAACGACTACCATCTTGGGCGCGAGCTCCTGGATGTGCTCCACGATGATGTTTAGATCAGTCTCCGTCAGGAGGTAGAGCTGGTCGGTGTTTATCCCTAGCCGTTGAGCGCGCATCTTTATCTGCTGCACCGACTCCTCGCCGGAGACGTAGAGCACCTTGCCCAGGACTTCGGCCATCAGGGCCGAGACCTGCAAGAGGAGGGTGGATTTGCCGATGCCCGGGTCGCCGCCAATGAGGACCAACGAGCCGGGCACAATGCCGTCCCCCAGCACGCGGGAGAATTCGGGCATGGGCAGTTGCACGCGCTCCAGGCCATCGCTCGTCACCTCTGAGAGGCGCTGGGGCTTGCTGCGCGGCGCGGCGTACGAAAGGGGAGAGCGTTCTTTGCTCTCCACAATCGTCTCCACCAGGGTGTTCCATTCACCGCAGTCCGGGCAGCGCCCCATCCACCTGGGCGAGGTGCTGCCGCACTGCTGGCAGACGAATTGAGTGCGCGCTTTAGCCATCTTTGAGAGCCTTTATATCTTCTCATCCTTCGCTTCCGCTCAGGACATGCTTCAGCGGAATTGCAGGGAGTCGCTTCAATGTCCTGTTCGCAGGATCCACCGTGATGCCAACTGACTCAAGGGCTGTAACTCCTAGTAGCGGTTCGCAACTTTTCTCTCCGAAAATCACCCGGCCGGCGGTGATCTCTCCCATAAACTCGATCCGGGCGAGGCCGTAGTGATATTCCTTTATTGTTCCATCCGCCAGTTCGTGGACCATTCTGCCTTCCCTGCGGATGCCAATCCTCTCCAATTCGTCTGCCGGGGCCATGGAGTCTATAGCTCCGGTATCAACCAAGAACACCGTTTCATAGATGCCCTGTGGTGATTCAAGGCCTATCAATCTCGTAGTAACTCTAATCAATCCCCTTGTGACCCCTTTACTCAGGTAATCACAGCTATCTCCTTCACGTTCACTCTTCTTGGCTCCGCGTCACCAGTCCGGCTAACGGTCGAAATAAGCCGCCACCGGCTAAGGCAAGTATACACCGCCAAGAAGATACCATGTCAGGCATGGACCGCTGAACAGCGGCGCGGTAGGTGGTCGGCTTCATTGAGTTGTTGGGCGCTCACAGCAAAGTGCAATCAAAACGGGTGAGACCTCGCATAGGTCGTCGCGAAACCGAAGCGCCGTGGCGATATCATAATTTGCTGTTGCAACAATCAGCAACGTCGCGAAGGTCGAGCAGGAGACTCATATGGTCGATGTTCATCAAATGCAAGTTGTGCAAGCACTCTTCCCAATCTTTGGTTGGAATTTTGAATTTCACAAATAATACTTGACTTGGTCTCATCCTTGAGAAAATCTCGATGGACTCCTGAATGTCTTTCCCCTGAAGAGCTCTAGTAAAGATTCCCTTTTGAGCCGTGAAGCGAGGATTTGGGTACGGCAGTTGGTCTATAAAAGATACGGACCGATCTGATCCTCTCATTAATCGCTCAAGAGACCTGTTCAGCGCATAGACGTAACGGTAACAGTCATTTCGATCATTTTGGTCAATCCCGTTGATGAAGGCGAAATACGCGGCAATATATGGGGACAGCGTCCAGTCGAGAAGAGGAGTCTTAAGTCCATAATGCTGACCTAATGCCCAAATGTGGTCATCCTCCTGCCGAAGTACATTTGGGTAGGACTTGTTCATCGCCTTCTTGAAATTGTCGAGGTGCTCCTGCAGCCTTCTGTCACGAACACCTTGGTCCTTAATTTGAACTTCACGGTCGAACGATGACAGGAGAGGCCAGTCCTTTTCTTGTCCGCGCCACACATAACCTCGTCTGGACTTGAGGCTGAGAGCCTTCTGATGGAATTCCTGCCACGAGGGGAGTGTTTCGATGCGAACACCATCTTTCAGAATGATGTCGTCGCTGTTTTCATCCATCGGGAATTCAGTTCCTCTCATTAGAATAGCTGTGACGCCCAACTATTGAATATACGGAAAGAATTCTGTATATTTCCCTTTTCCCTGGGTCGCTTTGCGTCTTGGTCTCTTTGTGGCTTTGCCCCTTGAGGGCTCAAGCCCGAAGGGTAAAGT
>CAZVCJ010000179.1:0-7884 GCA_964625745.1 uncultured Anaerolineae bacterium
GATCAGGACGACCTTTTCGACCAGCGCGGCATCCACGATGCGGCTGGCCTCACTGGCCACCGCGCTGCGCACTTGTTCCTCGGTGAAAGCTTGTGGTGAGCAGGGTCGAACCATCGGCTGGTGTGCGTTGGCGGAGAATGTCAGCGCACGGTCGCCGGGCGGCAATCGCCGTGTGGTGAACCACCAGACGGCGACCAGGACGAGGGCCACCACAGCCAACACGGCCAGAATGATCCCAGGCCGGGTCTGGAAGATCTCGCTCCACGGCCTGTCGGTGGGCGCACCAACCAGGTTGGCTTTGATCCAATCGGTGGTGTCGGCCTGGGCGATGTGCAGCCAGTATTCCTGCGGCAGTTTGATCACCATCCAGATAAACGCGGCCGCGCCGATCAGGAACTTCCCGGTCATCCGCTGCGGGTCCCAGCGGAGGCGATAGGTCTGGTAGAAGATAAAGAAGTACTCGAAGGTGTTGGGGAAGATCAGCAGCAGCGAACGCAGGTGGGTAAGCTCGAACAACGCCACGCCCACCAGTCGCCAGTAGAAGAGGAAGCGGCTGACCTGGAACGCAAAGGGGTTCACCCAGTTGCGCAGCGTCGAGACGTAGGCGATGGTCAGGTAGTAGATGTCGAGGGCCTTGTCATAGCCCTGGTAGCCCTCCAGCGGCAGGCTGGTGAACTGCTGAAAGATGGTCTGGTCAACGCCGTCGAGCACCAGCGACGCCACGATCCCAGGCAACGGATATCGCGGGATGGTGAGCGGCAGGAGAAAGCGGGCCGCCGCGACGACCCAGAAAATCAACCAGTCGGATGTCTCTGTCACGGCTAGCATCGTCATCACCTTGGCGATAAGCTAACACTACAACAAGATTTCAAGCCTTGTGTCATTCTGAGCGACCAAAGGCTTGTCCTGAGCTTGCCGAAGGGGAGCGAAGAATCTCGTTTCCGACTGACGATTCGTCACTGTGAAACGAGATTCCCTTCGACTGGGCTCAGGGCAGGCTTCGTCGCTTCGCTCCTCAGAATGACAAAGTCTCGGTAGTATTAACGTGCGCAGCGGAAGCCGACGTCGTCGTTGGCCAGGGTTGTGGAGCTGGCACTGCGCTCGGTGGTGCGCACCAGGTTCTGGTCGCTGAACCAGCCGCCCCCCCTGATCACCCTGTACTTCTCCCCAAAATAGGGAGAATAGAAGTCCCCGCCAGGATAGGCCTTAAACCAATCGCTCGTCCACTCGGATACGTTGCCCGCCATGTCCATCACACCATAAGGACTGGCCCCGGCAGGGAAGCTCCCGACAGCGGTGGTCCCGCGATTACCTGCCTCCTTGGCGTTTGCCCTGGCTGCATCCCACTGGTTGCCCCAGGGATAACTGCGCGCATCGGTGCCCCGCGCAGCCTTTTCCCACTCCGCTTCGGTAGGCAACCTCTTCCCCGCCCACTGGCAGAAAGCAATGGCGTCGTTCCAAGTTACCTTCACCACGGGGTGCTGAGGCTTGTCCTTAGCATAGTACCGCCAGGACGTGTCACCTGCCTTCTCCTGATCGGTGACGTAGCCCGTCTCCCGCACAAACCTCTCGAATTCCTGATTGGTCACCTCAAGCTTGTCAATCTCAAAGCCATCAACGAAGACCGCATGAGGCGGCCTTTCGTCCTCGACATTGCTGCCCATGGTGAACTCGCCAGCAGGGATAGCGATCATGGCCGCCTCTACCGCGGGCGGCGGAGCCGGCGGGATCGGGGTAGCCGTCGGCGCCAGCGGGATAGGCGTTTC
Source organism: uncultured Anaerolineae bacterium (assembly GCA_964625745.1). Lineage (GTDB taxonomy): Bacteria > Chloroflexota > Anaerolineae > VGOG01 > VGOG01 > CAZVCJ01. The sequence continues at coordinate 1,767 of CAZVCJ010000179.1, forward strand.
GCCAGCCAATGCTCTCAGCTCCGCCGTGGCCTCTCCTCCGTCTGGCTTGACGTCCAAGGCGCGAGTGAACTCTACCTTCGCTTCCTCAAGCCTACCTTCTTCGACGAGTTGGCGCCCATAGTTGACGTGGGCCGCGTACAGCTTCTCGATCATGTCAGCGTTGCCAGGGTTGACGGCCAGAATCTGCCCAATCAATCCTATGACTTCTTCCCACTCCTCCGCTCGTCTGTCATCATCGCTGGCTATCGCCCACGACTCGTGCAAGCGCTGTACCAACTGTTCTTCAGCCAGTGCTGGTGTACTGATAGGAACAACGGCAGGCGTCGGCGTCGGCACCTGGGTAGCTGCTTGTTCCAGTCCCGCCTGGGCTTCTACGCCGTCGGGTTTGATCTTTAGAGCACTGTTGAACTGCGCTACCGCCCCATCAGGATCGCCCTCTTCGGCGAGTTGGCGCCCATAGTTGACGTAGGCCGCGTACAGCTTCTCAACCATGTCAGCGTTGTCAGGGTTGATGGCCAGAATCTGCTCGATCAATCCTATGACTTCTCCCCACTCTTCCGCTCGTTTGTCGTCATCGCTGGCTACCGCCCACGACTCGTGTAAGCTCCGTTCCAACTGCTCCACAGTCAACGCAGGCAACTCCCCTGGCTCTAGAGTGCAACTGGTAAACACCGGCATGGCCGCGAGGATCAAGAGGATGGCGAGCACAGGCAAGGGCTTCAGGCTTGCCTGCTTCTTATAGGGCTTTTCAAGATCGGTGCTACTGCACACTGGGCATTTCAACTGAGTTGTTGTCATTCCTCTGTCCCTCCTTAAATAGAACTACAGAATCCATCTGCCAGGCTTGACGACAGACGGGCTTGCGTGCTACACTATCCCTACCGGGCTGTCGCCGCTGGGCACTTTTGGCGAGACGTCTAGCTTTTCTTCTCCTTCTCCTTCCACAGCGCCCATGCCAACAGCACGATCCCCCCAATCCCAGCCAGGGCTATGTCCCAATAACCCAGGATGGCCGGCAGGATCACGCCCAAAAACATCAGCAGCACCCAGGCAAGACGTTCAGCGTTCATGGCTCTGTCTCCTGTGGCTTATTTTAAGGTCAACCGACAAAGCTCTCGACGTACTCCAACGATTGGTCTCACTACGCTGAGCACTTCGCCTGCACCAGAGAAAGCGTAGTGCCAGCGGCCATCAGCTTCAGTCACGTTCAGGAGCTTGAACTTGCCAGTCTCGTGCGGTGTCAGCCGCTAATGCGGCGCAATAACAGTGATGAAGCCCTTGCCGAGCTACGTGTGATCGCCGACGTGGGATATTCGCCGCCCACGCTTCTGCCCCTATGCGCCCCTGGCCCATTCTCTCACCAGCTCCCGATGGGCCGGCACATTCTCCAGGAACGAGCGCCGCATCTCCTCGTCTGTGGTGTTGCCTGCGTGCTCTTGCAGCAGGTTGTGCGCCGTGGTCAGGATCTCCTGGGCACGCGGGTCCTGGTTGGCCTTCAGAACCCGATAGCAGGTCAGGTATACCCGGAAGGGTTCATCTGTACCTTCCAGAGAATTGGTCTCCAGATAGCTCAGAATCTCCCCGACCTGAGCCTGGGCCTGGGATGGGTTCCCCTGGGCCAGGGACATGCGCGCCAGACCGGCCAGGGAGTCCATCGCCGGGTTGAGATGACCCAACTCCCGCCACAGATCCTGGGCATCCCGATAGGCAGCGGCGGCTTCCTCCAGGCGCCCCAACTCCACCAGGGCATGGCCCAGGACGGTCAGAGCCACGACCTCCTGGCGCTGGGCACCCATGTCCTGGGCGATGCCCAACGCCTGTTGGCTGTGTTCCCTGGCAGCTTCATCGTCTCCCAGGCGATGGAAGAGCAGGCCCAGATACGCCAGTATGTAGCTCTCAAACCACCGGCTGCGGATTTCGAGGCAGAGCGCCAGAGCTTGCTCCAGGTAGCCCCGCGCGCCGGCGTAGTCGCCTGTACGAAGGCAGACCTCTCCCAGGTTGATGAGCGACCAGCCCTCGCCTAACCTGTGGCCGGTTTCGAGGCAGCGGGCCAGGCACTGCTCCGAGTAAGCCTGCGCCCCGGCGTAGTCGCCTGTACGAAGGCAGACCTCAGCCAGGTTCGCCAGCGGGAAGGCCTCGCCCCGCCTGTCACCGATTTCGCGGACGAGGGCCAGAGCTTGCTCCACATAGCCCCGCGCGCTGGTGTAGTTGCTCTGCCCCATGGCAAAGGAACCGAGGCTGTTGAGCGCAAAGGCCTCGCCCCGCCTGTCGCCCATCTCGCGGCAGAGGGCCAAGGCTTGCTCCCAGTAGTCTCGCGCCCTGGCGCCGTGTCCCTGTGCAATCACCACACCGCCGAGCATCAGCAGACTGTCCACCTCCACACGACGCAGCCCGGCCTCTTGTGTCAGGCGCAGGCTCTCCTCCAGTTGCACGCTGGCCTCTGGGTAGTCCCCCTGTCGGTAGAGCGCTGCCCCCCACCACAGGTAGCCGGCCGCTTCGCTTTCCACCACGCCCGCTTCCTGCGACAGGGAAATCGCCTGCTGGGCCGCCGCCGCGGCCGCCGGGTAGTCACTGGTCACGTAGGCATAGTTGGCCTGGCGCAGGGCCACCTCCGCCCGCCGCCCAGCCTGCCCTGAGCTGTCACCCTGAGCTTGTCGAAGGGCTGTCGAAGGGTCTTCCAGCGCCTCGGCCAACTCATTCAACGCTGCCAGGTCCTGCCGCTGGACCTCCCGCTCCCCTTGCACGTCATAGGCCCTCTCCCGAGCCGACAGGATGGCGTAGCGCTCGGCGTGATCTGTCTTCGGCGTCAGTTCCAGGGCCCGGCTCAGATACGCCACCGCTTCCTCGTGGGCGTACTGGCGGCGTGCCCGCTCCCCTGCCTGGTACAAGTAGTGTCTAGCCTTTTCCCCAAGCCCCGCTTCCTCGAAGTGGTGCGCTAACTGCACCGCGATCTCATCCGCCTGATCCCCGTACAACTCCTCCAGCACCTTCCCCACGTCCTCGTGGAAAAACTCCCGCTCCGCCTGGCCCAGATTGTTGTACAGGTAGCTCTGGAACAGGTTATGACGGAAGCGATAAAGCGACAATCGTTGCCCGCCTATTCGCTTGATCCCGCGCTCCTGTACCAATCGGTACTGCCTATCCAGCTCCTGGGTCAGGCGGTGCACCAGATAGCGCTCGCTCATCTCTTGCACGCCTGCGATGACCTGGGCAGTGAAGTCCTCCCCCTCCACGCTGGCCACGGTCAGCACCTCCCGCAACTCTTCCTCGAGCCGGCCGATGCGCTCTTCGATCACCCCCTCCACCCGCGCGGGCAGCGTGCCCCACTCCAGAGCTCGACCCTCAACCCAGCGGCCCTCTTCGTCCTGAGCCAAATCCCCCCGCTCTTGCATGTCTTGCAGCAGCTCAATGGTGAAGAGCGGGTGTCCGTCGGTGTGCCGAAACAGCGCCTGGCGGAAGTCCTCACCCAATCGGTTGGGTTCGGTGTCCAGCAAGGCATCTACAAACTGTCGGGCCTTGGCCTTGTCAGCCACGTCCAGGTCCACCCAGATGTCCCCGAAGTAGCGCTTGAACTCCGCCAGCACTTTCTCCAGCGGGTGCCGCTTACCCGCGCGCCCCACGGCCACCTCATCTGGCCGATAAGCTCCCACGATCAGGATCCGGCTCTCTGCGACGCGCCGACCCAGGTGGAACAAGAGGCTAGTCGAGGCCGCGTCCGCCCACTGCAGATCGTCCACCACCAGCATCAACGGCCGCTCCGCCGCCAGAGCCCTCAGCACGTTGGTGTACTGCTCGAAGATGTGGCTCTGCTCCAGACTCAGATTGCTGACATCCGGCGCCCTGTCCTGAGCCTCACGAAGGCGCTTGCGCTCGATTAGCTTCTCCAGTCTCTCCAGCCAGCCCACCTGGTCGGCCACGACGGCCCCTGCTCTCGCTACCAGTCCGGCCCCGGGTACCAAGACGTCAATCAAATCGGGACCGAACTCCACCAACGCATTACCCGACCAGCGCAGCAACCCCCGCAGCCGGCTGGCGTTCTCCTGGGTGATGACCCTCTGCGACAGCCTGGCTTGCACGTCGCCGGTGAGCAGACCAAGTACTTCCCGGAAGGGGAGATAGGGGTCGCCGATGCCGGTCTGGGCATTGCAGTCGCCGATGGCGATGACCAGATCGGCGTTGGCTTCCTCGGCGCGGCGGGCGAACTCGGTGATCAGGGTGGTCTTGCCGCTGCCGGCTTCGCCGGTGACAAAGCACACCTGACTCTGGCCGGCGAGGGCTGCGTCGAGAGACTCGTTCAGTTGTGCGAGTTCGCGCTCGCGTTCGACAAACACTTGCTCCTTCATGGTGCACCCCTTCTGAATTGTGCGGACATCCTTTGGCCTATTCTACCACGTCTAACCCATTTGCGCAATCTGGCCCAACCAAGAAAGCCACCTGTGCAGTTCACGCAGGTGGCTTTTTCCACTCCGTAAGTCAGAGGTCAACCGACAAAGCCAGGCGGACTGGGTCGTCGTCTAAGTACGGGGGTCTGTAATCTAACTCCTGGACGTTGGGCCTTTTCACCCTCCACGCCAGCACCGCCAGCCCAGTCACTCTGTCCAGGCCCACGCCCCAGTGTCCCACAGCCATGGATAGCACTATGCAGATGAAGACGGTCAAAATCCAACCCGCTACCTCGGCCTTGCTTTCATGTACACCTTAGCTTTGTCTGATATGTAGTAGTAAACAGCGAGAGGCTACTGCTGCCTGGTATCGTAAAACTGAATCTCGGTCAGAGCCTCTGGTGAAGCTGGTGAAGGTATATGAGGATATGCTAGTGGAGGCACCCAGCGGAGCCAGTTCTCACGGAGCATATCCACTAACATCATAGTAAAACCGACAACTAGGCACACAAGTGAAGCCTTACCTGCTGGAGTGCGAAGGGGTTCGATATCCCAAAAGGGCTTGCCAACTGCACGATAGCCTGCCCCCAGGAGTGCATAAAATGCAATTAAAGCAGCCCCTGCGCCTAGACTCCAGGTCAAGCTTTGCATTGCGTAGTATTCCCGACGAGTCATAGATTTGGCACCCTGCACTTCAGGCGTTATGCGTGGTCCATCGTAGGTGATGCGGAGAAACAAACGATCCCGCTGAAAAACACGTCCTAGGTAGGGGATTTGAATGACAATGGCTGGAAACATTACATCACTCCTCGAACCCAAAAATGGATCAATGGGCTCAAGCGGAACCTCCTCAATTCTAGCTCTGACTTCTCGTCCACCAAGACGCGGGGTTCTACCGTCACTATTCGCAGCGGTGATGCCAAGAACGGTAACATTTGGGGAACGCAGATTGAGAGTGATCGAGCAGTTCTCCGCCACCTGTCGCGGGTGACTGTTGAATATCTCAAGATCCATTTGTCTTAATTGCTCGATATCAAAAGTGGTGTCTTCCCCTATGTTAAATGTCGCCTGCACCCTGTCACTCAGTACAGAGTCCACATAGACAAGGCTACGGTTCTCCAAGAAGCGCACAATCAGCGGGTGAGTGGCAAACATGCTGTAAAGCCAGCCAAAGATACTTACTAGCCCTCCTACTGCGAAAACCAGCAGTGTCGCCATTGCTTCGGGGTTTGAAGCGAAGAAATCCCATACAGCTTGCATCCTGCACCTCCCGCTGGAAAGAAATCAAGTGAGACCGTCACGAACCAAGAAAGCCGCCTCCACTTGCCCAGGAAGCGGCTTTGTGCTATCATATCCCCAAGCCTGTCTCCTAGGCCATTCAGGAGTAGGTGTTGGGATTACTAGAGCGGCTACTCTGTAATCCCTTTTTTGGTTTGCGTTACGCCTCCAGATTCACTTCCCAAATCATCTCCTGCAACAGAATTGAATTGAAAAACATCCTATCGCGATACTTCTGTGGATAGCTTGCAATGCGCTGTCGTATGAAATCTCTAGCGTGCTTCAGTGAAATGTTGAGATATGCCTGATTCCTAGAGGGGGAATTGGATATCAGTACTTTAGCAATTTGATACCGATCACCAACAGAGCATGTTGCTGAAGTATTTAACTGGGGAACTATTTGACCCTACTTTCCGCTAAGTTGGGTTTGACAGGTTCATGATTTAACGTATACTGGT
>CAZVCJ010000180.1:0-7859 GCA_964625745.1 uncultured Anaerolineae bacterium
GCCGTATAACCCCCGTCTATGGAGAGTATCGAACCCGTGGCGTAGGGGGATTCATCGGAGGCCAGATAGAGGATGCCGGCGGCTATCTCCTCGGGCCTTCCCATTCTGTTCAAAGGGCGATCTTCTTCCAGCGCACGCCGGGTACTCTCCGGATCTGGAGCCTCGGCGATTACTTTCTCGACCAAAGGGGTCAAGGTCCGGCCCGGGCAGAGACAATTGACCCTGACATTATGGGGAGCGAAATCAAGGGCCATACTCTTGGTCAGAGCTATGACCCCGCTTTTCGATACATTGTAAGCCACCTGGTTCTTGATGCCAACGATGCCAGCCTCAGACCCGACGTTGACGATAGACCCGCCTCCACCCTTGACCATCTCAGGGATGCAGTACTTGGAACACAGGAAGACCCCCTTCAGATTGACATCCAGGATCCGATCCCAGTCCCCCCCCATCATTTCCACGACGCTACCCTGCATGTAGATGCCGGCGTTGTTCACCAGGATGTCGAGTTTACCATAGGTCGCAACGGTTGTTCTCGCCATTCTCTCTGTATCGGCCGCCTCGGCCACATCTACCTGGATAAATGTAGCTTCCCCCCCATCTTCTCCGATGATGCTGACCGTTTTTGCTCCTCTCTCTGAATCACGGTCGGCGACCACAACCTTAGCGCCCTCCCTGGCAAAAAGGAGAGCGGTGGCACGACCAATCCCTGCGCCTGCACCTGTGATGACAGCCACTTTACCGGCTAACCTCATTCTCCCCTCCTTCCGCACGTTTCAAGCCCACCCCTGAGAAGCTTCGGTTCCTATTCAGAGGGAAGGATCGCCCCCCTTGGGGGGGGCGATCCTTCCTTAACGGCGAGGTTCCTGCTACTTGACGCGGGGAGACCCACCATTTTTGATAGCTCCCCAATCAATGGGTTCCAGCGCGGGGTGGGGGTAGAACAGACGCGCGTTATCCTTGTACATGGTCCGCGGCCGGATATCGAAGATCTGGGGAACCTTCCCACCGCAAACCATGGTCACCCCGAACTCGGTTCCATACCAGCCCCAGTCTGGGAAGCCATGGGTGGTCTCAGCGATCATCTTCCCCTCGGCCACCCTGTCGGCGGACTCCGGCGTGACGTCGTTGGTGAAGATAGCCACTTTCTTATCACCCAGCACCGGACCTTCCCCGGCAAGCTCCAGCCGGCCAGCACCATCGGAAGCGAGCATGGCCCCCAGGCCCATCTCGTTGGAGGCGGCCCAGATGGCGTCCAGATCGGGATTGGCGGTCAAGAAGTCCTCGGCGCACTTGATCCCCTTCTCGCGGTTCCAATCCGCAGCGCAGGGTGCTCCAACGATCTCGATGCCCGGGAATGTGTCCACGATGCTGTGGAAGCCATTCAGCCGCGCCTGGGAGAAGAAGCCGCCGGCGACGCCCTCGATGATGGCTACCTTGGCCTTGACTGCAGCCTTCTCCTCAGGGGTGATGGTCTTGTAGAGATCCTCCCACCAGGCGAGGTCGAGATAGGTGCCAGGCTCGATATCCACCTTGCGGCCCGCGCCCAGGACGCCCGGCCCTCCGAAGTAATCCACCAGAGCGAAGCCAGAGATGCGCGCCGCCACGGTGTTGTCGAAGCCGATGTAGGAGGCTATGTCCACACCGGCGATAGGCTCCAGCAGGTTGACGATGATCACCGGGATGCCAGCCGCATTGGCCTTCTTGATGGCCGGGATGACCACCTCGACCTCGATGGGGGAGATGGCGATGACATCGCATTTCCTGGCCACGAAGTCCTCAATGATGGCCACCTGGTCCCCGAAGGCTATGTGGCTGGTAGGCGCTTGAGAGACGAGAGAGACGTTGATCCCGGCGGTTCGGGCATCCAAAGCCGAGAGGTTGAAGTAGTCGGTGGCCGTCCTGAAGACGCCTGTTATGTCGGGCGGGGTCCAACAGATGACGATACTATCGGGGCATCCTGCCTTTGGCGTTGGCGTGACCATAACCTCCTTCTCGACCACCACCTCCTTCTCGACGACAACGGTCTCGATCACCGGCTTCTCGACCACTACCTCCTTCTCGATGACCTCTGGCGTCGGAGCAGCGCAGCCAGTCACAACCAGGCTGAGAGCCAGAGTAACTAACACGAGCAAGCTGAGCTTTTTCATTTTTCACTCCTCCTTCAGTTGATTGTAGTGTAAGCGGGCGCTTGGCGCCCAAACCAATAATAAACCTCTTGATCCCCTTGCCTCACCTCCTTTCCAACCCACCGTCGCAAGGTCTTCTGTGATGTAGCTTGGTCAAGAGATTCAACGCTCGACAGGCTATCCCACCACGATATTGCTTGGCGGCAGTTCAGGAGGCAAGACCTCTTCAATAGACCCATGCGGCCTCCTGCGGCGGATTAGCTCGACCTCAAACCTGCTACGATCACCCCTGTGCTTGGCCTCAAAATACTCGACAGGCCCCCCATCTTCCAGATAGCTAACACTCTTGAGAAGGATCAACGGATCGCCTTCCTCGATCCCTAGCAATTTGGCATCCTCTTCACTGGCTGATATAGCCTCTAAAGTGCGCCTACCTCGAGCTATCCCTAAGCTGTATCTATCCTCTAATACGGCGTATAGCGATTGATTCGTGAGGTCCTCCTCCAATAAGGCGGGACATCTCTGATAAGGTATAAAGGTTGTCACTATGAGGATGGGTTCACTACCAACTGACCTTAAGCGATCTATCTTGATGACCTGATCCCCCTCTTTCAAGTTCAGCATAGCAGCTACTTTCTTGCTCGCAGGGATCAGTTTCTGTTCCAGCACTTGTGTGATGGGCATCAGGCCCTTCGCCATCATGTCTTCGTAGAAGCCTGTCAGGTTCTGCACCAGGCTCTCAGCGATCTTCGACCTGGCCACAAAGGTCCCCTTACCTTTCCTACGGTACAATAGACCTTCGTTAACCAGCTCGTTTAGCGCTTGCCGTACAACTGTCCTGCTTACGCCGAGAGTCTCGCAGAGTTCCGATTCTGAGGGAATCCGTTGACCCGGCACCCATCTACCGCTCTCGATTTCCCCTCTTAGTATTTCCTCAAGCTGGAAGTAGTAAGGAATCGGACTATCCTTTTTGATAAGTTCCTTTGCTAGCAAGCCCTCCTGCAATGTTGTCCTCCTATAATGACATCATCCTGAGATGACTTCAGTAATTATACAAGATTTTCTGTCATTTGTCAAACCAAGTTTGGCGGTCTCAGACATATTTGTGCAAGAGAATTCACCCCAGAGACACGAAGAGCACGGAGAAGAACAAAGAAAGCTCCGTGCCCTTTGTGGTTTTGCTTCCCGTTTGATTCCGGAATGTCACCTTCCGTCAGCACGGACAGGCAACAATCTCTCTCACCAATCGGCCTTTAGATCAAATTGACTCGACTTCGAACTCAAATACCCTGGCGAGCAGTTCTATGTCGGCAAGGTGGTGGCCTGTCAGCAACAGGTAATGGTGCGAAGCGAGGTTGTTCACAAACTTCCGACCATCGGGAACCCTGATCACTCCTCCATTCAAACAGTGGGAGCCGGGGTATTGAACGTAACCCTCCAGGCTCCCCTCCACCACCGTCATCTTGTTCAACGTCGAATCCAATTTCGCCAACGTGATATCGCCGGTCGGCATGCGGGCGTCTATGGCCGTGGCGTTGTCGTCCACAATGGCAAGGACCTTCGGCCTCAGCGCCCACTCCATGGAGAAGGACGTCGGCACTACGCCCAGGTAACCGCAATGGGCGACCAGAATGATTCGTCTTCCCACCAGTAAAAGCGCTTGAAGATGCTGGCCTGGAACCCCTGGCCGGGGTTGTCCTGGAAGACGAGGAACTTCGTTTGCTTCAGCTCCCGCTTGACGCCCAGTCCCCGGCAGACCTTCCTGGTCTGCTCCAGGCTGTAGGGGGCAATCGTTTCTATGCCTTCCGCTCGCAGGTAACTGGCGATCTCCCAGTCCCACATGGAAACCGTTCCGAATTCGGAGGTGACGATCAGGATCGGCAGCCGGATCTCCTTCAGCCTTCCAGGCTGAGTATACGCAGCTCCTAAAAGCTGAGGGAAGACAACCGCCTCGGCTTCGGGGAGCGGCAACCCCAAGGCCACGGGGTCCAGTATCTCCGCTTGCTCGGCGAGTGAACTCTTCAAGGTTTCCACCTGCCGGTCAAACTCATCATCTCGGCCAGGTACAAAGAAAGAGGGAACCAGTCGTGCTTTCATACACATCCTGCGACTACTCAGGCTGTCATTGCGAGCGAAGCGAAGCAATCCCCAAGCCGCAAAGAGGAGATTGCTTCGTCGCAAAAAACGCTCCTCGCAATGACACGGGCTGAGCAGTTACCACATCCTCATCAAATCCTGTTATTAGCAGCCTTTCAGCCGGGCGACGCGGCGCCTTCCATCCCCTGCTTAGCCGTTTTACCTGCCCAACAGCACCCTCTGCCCGGTCGTGGCCGATTGCAGGCCTGCTTCCAGGACTTCCATGATCTTTATCCCGTCATAGAAATTCGGCTCTATCTTCTCATTCCTGTCTATCGCGTTCAGGAAATCCACCACAGCGTGAACGAACCCATGCTCGTAGCCGATGATGTGCCCCGGCGGCCACCAGCTCTCCATGTAGGCGTGTTCAGGCTCGGTGGCGAGGACGGTGCGAAAGCCTTGAGCGTAGCTCGGATCTTTCAGGGAGAAGAACTGCAGCTCGTTCATCCTCTCCTGATTGTAGAGAATGCTGCCCTGATCGCCGTAGATCTCGAAGCTGTTGAAGTTCTTCCTGCCGGTGGCAAACCTCGACGTCTCAAAAGACCCGAGAGCTCCGTTCTCAAACTCTACGACCATAAACGCGGCGTCTTCCACGGTTACTTTCCCTCTCTGCCCCTCTTTGGCAACGCCTTTGAACGTCCCGGCCGCCTCCTCGTCGGGCAGAGGTCTCTCCGAGATGAACTGAGCCGTCATGCCGGTCACGCTTTTTATCTCGCCGACCAGGTAGCGGGCCAGATCAACGCTGTGGGAGTTCAGGTCAATGTGCGGGCCCATGCCGGCGGTCTCTTTCCTCAGGTGCCAGGTGAGGGGGAAATCAGGATCAACGATCCACGACTGCAAGTAGGCGGCCCTCCAATGAAATATCTTGCCGATCTTTCCCTCATCAATCAACCTTCTCGCCAGCATGACCGCCGGATTGCGCCGATAATTGTGGTTCAGGTAGTGGACCACCCCATTCCTCTCCGCCGCCTGGTACATCTCTCTGGCCTGCTGGGAGGTCAGCGCGATGGGCTTCTCGCAAAAGATGTGCTTACCGGCCTGGGCCGCCTCGATGGCGATCTGATGGTGCAGGTACGTCGGCGCCGATATGTCAACAATATCAACGTCGCTCCTGTTGACCACTTTCCTCCAGTCCGTCTCGACTTCCTCCCAGCCCCATTTTTCGGCAAAAGCCTTTAGAGATCCGGCGTGCCTTCCGCAAGCGACCTTCAGAACCGGTGTGACGTTGACGTCGAAGAATAGGGGGGCTTTGAGCCAGGCATTGCTGTGCGCTCTCCCCATGAACTTATAACCGATGATCGCGACGTTTAGTGTTTTCATCGCACCCCTTCGTCCTTAGTAGCAATAGGTGGATACCTCAATGGCACTCGCGTCGTACAAGTGCCCGCACTCCCCGCCATTGGCCCACAATGCACTACCGTTGCCAAAACTGAACCCGCACCACTCCGGATGGCTCTCGTTGGTATAAACCCGGCACTCCTGCCCCGGCTAACGTTCAAAAGCTCAAACTTGCCACCCTCGCGCATGGCTGTAGCCAGCAGGAACTGGAAAACCTCTTGGACTTCGGGAGGTTGGGCGTCAAGGAGGGAGGGGCTAAGCGTCGCCTTCGTAGCCTGTGAGCACGATCGGTAAATGCACAAAGGTGACGGCGGTCGCAGAGCACCAGCGGAGCTACAGTCTAAGGATTGGACTGATCTCCGAAGATGAAGCTCCTGTAGAGTCTCTCTAGAGCGTCGATCTTCTCCTCATGTGAGAGCCCGCTTAGGGTATGGAATGCAGAAGCAGCCTGCAGGTTTGGAGGTGATTCCAAGAGAAGAATCTGGGCTTCAGTGGGGCGCCAATCACTTCCCGCCAAATTCGCAAGTGGTTTGAGAACATAGTAATGCATTTCAATGTACTTACGAATCCAGTCTGGTTTTTCAAGAGACACCACTCGAGCGAGAAACTCGATTATGAATGCCTTCAACTGAAACAGCAAACCTTCCAGTTGCTCTAGACTGAGTCCAGAGGTCTTGTCTATAGGCTGAAAGGAAGCATATGCCCCAACGAGCCTATCCGGCAGAGACTGAGAGGGAATCAGATGGTTGAAGAAACTGAAATGGATGTTCACTCCTTGATAGACCTCAATCGTCGCAAAGTAGTCAATTGGAATTGCTTCAACAGAACCCCAGACATCAACAGGTTTCAAATTGTAGTACTCCCTGATGATGAAGCATCTGTCAGCATTGACACTGTATGGGCCTTGGAATTCGTGACTAGCTGCATGCTGGCATACATGTAAGAGATCGCACAAAGAGAACAGAAGGGCATTGATCCTGCCTAGCGTCTTGGCGGTCTGGTTCCACTCATACTCTCTGACTGCCGTTTTGGTTAACAACTGACATCTGTTCAGGATTTGGAGAGCAAGTGCCGGGTCTAGTAGATGATTCTTCCCAGAGGTGCAAAAAGGATCTATTCTTCGTGCTCCAATGATCTCCAGAAGCTTGCTCACCAAAAAGGTGCGTTCTTCCTTAGTGAGATCGCTGGCCGACATGCCGTAGACTGAATGCATAACCTGAGAGACACGAGAAGGCAGAAGGACTTGACCGATCTGCTCTACAGTAATGCCCTTCCGTTCCACCTCCTCGAGAAGGGACAGGACATGGCGAAAGTAGAACTCTTGCAGATACGAGTCGGCCTCGATAACATACGGAGGCCACTCAGGCATCGGAACGGCTGCACTGCATTCCGCTATGACTTTGCATAGAGTCTCTAATTGACCCAAACGCTGACTAAACATAGTACACAACTCCCCTAGTCCCATCTACGGTGACAATCTGCCCGTCAAACAGACACTTCGTGCCGATTCTAGTACCAACAACCGCAGGAACCCCCATCTCGCGGGCTATGCTAGCGGCATGCGAAGTTATGCCGCCAACGTCTGTAACGATGGCTGCCACTTCCAGAACAAAGGGCGTGAAAAATGGAGTGGTGAAGCGGGCTACCACCACATCCCCAGACCCAATCTCATGTAAGTCAGTCATCTCCAAGACCCTCCGCACCCTACCTGTACCTCTGCCTGGGCTCGCGGCAATCCCGGTTACTACTTCAGGGCATTCTTTGGGTCTCTGTTCTGTGGCTTCGGACATACGGCCTCCTTGCCTTACACATGGGTTGTGGTCCGTCAAAAAGCACGCCAAATGATACTACAGGCTTAGCATACTCGACTTATCTCAACCTGGAAGCTAGTCGCCCTCCAGCGTCGCCTCGTGGATGTTAGGAGCAGGGCCGAGTAGCTGACATTATACCCTGGAACAACAATAATACAGGGGTTGTCACCAGAGCGACTGCCAAGACAGAACAAGCAATCGATGAGAACAAACACACAGATAGTTTCGTCAACCTTGAATCAACAATCACAGTCCAAACATCTCGCTTCTCGCCTGAATCGGCCAAAAACTGTGGGCGTTTAACCAGTGCTACTCTGTTAATCTCGTCAAGTTCCCAGGCCAGAACTATGCTGAAGCATCCAGCCGAAAAGAACAATAAGGCAGATACCATCTGTAGTTTCGCGTAAATCCGAGAGGGCTATCTCGAATTATTCAATAGTGCGCC
>CAZVCJ010000181.1:0-7823 GCA_964625745.1 uncultured Anaerolineae bacterium
CTCCCAGCCCCAGCTCGCCAGAACTGGCAGTGACGGAGACAGGTCAAAGGGATGGTCTATCAGCGGACTGGCAGGCCGCATGTAGACCATGCCCAAGGTCAGTTGCCCAGTTGTCGAGACCAGCGGTGTTTGAACTGATCATAGTATATCACGTTTCGCCCCGTTTTGCAATGACACAAAAGGCCACCTGCGCGGTTTACGCAGGTGGCCTTTAATGCTATCTCTTATCAGACCATGCCAGGCGGGCAGCTTTTCCGAGGAGGCTCTATTTCATTGGCTGGAAACCTGCCTGGTCAGATAGTTATCTCTTCTGCTTCTTCCAAGGGAACCCTTAGGCTGGGCGTTAGACTCACCATGAGCCTGGTGAAACAGCTTTGGGGGGGCATAGCCCCGTCGCGGTATCCCGAGCCTGCCGAAGGGGCGTATTCCATCTCGCTTATCTCGGCGTCAACCCGCAGGGAGGCTGTCTCTAAGACAATGGCCTTGCCGGGCTCGACCAGGATGGCTTCTCCCTTGGGAGCCAACTTGGCTCGCAAAGCATCGTCGTCGTAGGCATACTTGCTCATCAACACCTTGGTGAGGGTGCGGATGTCGCTCTTGTCGAACAGCCAAACCTCGAACGCCGTGATATTGACGGGCGGCCCCGCACTGACTATCTCGGAGATGCCCATGCCGCACTCGCCCAGGAATTCACTGGTGGGCGACTCGATGGGGAAAGACTGATCGTAGCTGTCCTGACCCAAGGTGTAGCTGGCGATGAAGTGGCTCAACGGCTCCCCAATATACTCTGGCCTGGCTGCTTGCCGCGTTGGAGGAGGCCGTCTGCCTGGCATTGCTGACTCCTGCGAGCGACGTTCCCGCAAGAGCGGAATGCCCACTATCGCCCCAGCGATCACCAGGACTACCGCCAGGACAATACCGAGAATAGACGCCAAACGCCGAAGCAACGCACTTACCGCCGTCGGCTGCGCAGCGGTCTCAGGAGGCGCCGCCTCTGCCCGCACCCCCAATGCTGCCGCCAGCTTATCCAGGCGTTGAACCTTTGCCCCGTCGCTCGTTTGGGTCTGGAGCTGGCCAATGATCTGTCCCAGCTCCTCTGGGTCCCAACCCTCAACCCGCTGTCTGGCCAGCGCCACGTTGGTATTCAGGGCATAGGAATCGGCCAACATATCAATGTAGGCCTCTTTGTGCTGCTGGCGCAGGTCGAAGGGGTCGGCATCGTACCACTCCACCGGGAACACCCACCAGCCCAAAAGGGGCAGGCCGATGATCAACCCCACGACGAGTCCTACCACAAACCCAACGAGAGTTTCACGCCCTATTTTGATTGCATTCATTTCTCCCCATCTCCCATTCAGTACATCCAAATTCTGAGCAGAGCGGGCTCCCACGCCGTTCGGTTGAGCTCACGACGAAGCCCGCGAACCGGTGGCCCTTCGACAAGCTCAGGACAGGCATGGGAGCTGCCTCTGCTGGGAATCTTGGATCTACCGATTCTAGCAGGAGGAGGCGCAACTTCGGGGAAGTTGCGCGTCATCCTCCAGCAACTCTGGCAGCAATTGCCCATTTCGATGATACAATTCTATCACAAATCGCTTTTTTCGACAAGTAGGGAACTACTCATTGAGTTCCTTGCTGGCCTGGGTCAGCACCTCTACCCCATCCTCCCTCATGACAACGATGTCCTCGATGCGCACCCCGCCCCAGCCCGGCAGGTAGATGCCCGGCTCGACGGTGAAAACCATGCCCGGCTCCAAGGCATCTTCGGACAGGCGCCCCACCCCAGGCTTCTCGTGCACAGCCAGCCCCACGCCGTGACCCAACCCGTGACCGTAGTTCTCGCCATAGCCCGCTTCTTCGATGACTTTACGGGCCAGGGCATCAGCCTGCTTGCCCTGCATTCCAGGCCGGATGTTCCGCTCGGCCGTTAGTTGGGCCTCCAGGACGATGGCATGGATTTCCCTGAACTTATCGTCCGGTCGGCCTGCGCAGATGGTGCGAGTCAGATCGGAGTGGTAGCCATCAATCACCGCCCCCATGTCAATTACAATGGGCTCACCAGCCTGAATCACTCGCTCGGAGATGGTGGCATGGGGCATGGCCCCGTTGGGCCCTGAGCCAACGATGCTGTCGAAGGCCAGCTTCTCCGCGCCTCGGGTACGCATGAAAACCTCCAGCTCCCAGGCCACCTCCTTCTCCGTCATGCCCGGTTCGACGAATCCCGCGATGTAGGCTATGGCTTGGTCGGCCAGGGCGATGGCTTTCCTGATCTTACTCAACTCGTCTTCACCCTTGACGGCCCGGATCTCTTGCACCAACTCCTTGGTGGGCACCAGCTCGAAGACTTCGGCGACTTCCTGCCACTCCTGACGCTGATCAACGGTGAGATGTGTGCTCTCAAAGCCGACCCTCTTCGCCCCCACTTGATGCACCAGATCGGGAAGGAGCAGCTTGAACTTTTCCGTAACCTTTGCCAACCGGAAGTCAGGGGCTTGCTTCTCGACCTGTTCGTAGTAGCGGAAGTCGGTGGCCAAAATAGCCTGTTCCTGAGAGATCAGGAGCACCCCGGTCGAGCCGGTGAAGCCACTGAGATAGCGCCGATTCTCCGGCTGGGTGATCAGGATGGCGTCTAAGCCCTCGGTTGTCAGGGTCTCACGTAGTTTCGTTAGTCTCATTCATAACCTCCTCAGTCTTTTGCCACGAATTACACGAATTTCACTAATTTATCCTCTCACATCATTGGTTCATTGGTCATTGGTTCATTCTTTTTCCCTCGCCCTGGGGTGCGCCCTTCGGTATACCTCTTTCGCTCGGGCCTGGGAGACGTGGGTGTAGATTTGGGTAGTGGAGAGACTGGCATGGCCCAGGAGCTCCTGAACTGTCCGCAGATCGGCGCCGCCGTCCAGGAGGTGGGTGGCGAAGGTGTGCCGCATGACGTGAGGTGTGATGCGCCTCTCCAATCCGGCCAGCTTAGCGTATTTGTCCAGGATGTTGCTCACACTGCGCGTCGAGAGGCGACTACCCAGGCGGCTCAAGAAAAGAGCGTTGGTCGCCCTGTGCTCTTTGATCAATTTGGGCCGCCCGTCCTCGATGTAGCGCGTCAGAGCTCTGCACGCTGGCTTACCTAACAAAGCCAATCTCTCCTTGCCCCCTTTGCCCCAAACCCGAAGCTCACCGTGGCGGAGGTCCAAATTACTCAAGTTGAGGCTCACCAACTCGCTGACTCTCACCCCTGAGGCATAGAGCACCTCCAGGATCGCACGGTCGCGCTGACCCTGGGGAACCGTCGCGTCTGGGGCTGACAGCAGCGTCTCGACTTGGTGCAGGTCCAGATAATCGGGCAGGCGCTTGGGAACCTTGGGCGAAGAGATGACCCTGATGGGATTAGTATCCAGTATGCCTTCCCGCACGAGATAGCGGCAAAAGGAACGCAGCTCCGAGATTTTGCGGGTTATGCTGGCCTTGACGTAGCCCTCGGCCTGCAGCCGCGCCAGATACCGACGCAGGACGTAGCGATCCACCACGTCCCAAGAATCAATCCCCTGCTCTTTCAAAAAGTCAAGAAACTGCCCAATGTCGTGGCGGTAGTTCTTGATGGTGTAGGGAGAGGCGTTTTTCTCGGCTATGAGGTAGGTGATGAATTTGTCCAGATATTTGTCCATGGCTTCTGTGGGTGTTCAGTCCCTGTTTCGTCTAACTTGACGATGTTGCATTTGTCATTTATGTCTATCTCATCCACGATGCCCACGACGACGGCCCGGATGGGGGCCGGATCCATATCCACCACTTGCCTGGCCGAGTTGCCCTCGTCAATGACCATCACTGTGTCGCCCAGGCCAGCCTGCACGTCATCAACGGCGATCCAGTAGTGCCCCGTAGGCTCCCCCTCTGGCGTCAACCGATCCACGATGAGCAGCTTCTTGCCCTCGAAGACCTTATCTTTGAATGTGGCTACTACCGTACCGCTGACTTTTCCGATGTGCATGGCGCACTCCTCAATCTGAGCTTTCAGTTTTTAGCTTTTAGCTTTCCGGAACGTCTATCTCGTCTACGATCCCTGTGATAGCGTGATCTACGGGCACGAATTTCTCTGGCAGAGCCTGCGCTGCCTCCCGCGACTCAACGAAGAAGACGATGTCTCCGGGGCCGGCCAGGGCCGTCCCATCGGCAGCCACCGCCGGCTCGCCCATAGGATTCTGGAACTTGTCCAGGGGCTGGATGATAAGGAGCTTGATCCCCTCCAGCCCTTTGTACTTTCGAGTAGCCACCAATCTGCCAATCACTTTGGCCAGTTGCATAGAGCCTCCTCTGGCTGGAAGTTAGAGATTGGAGATTGGAGGTTGGAAGGTCTAACATTCCAACCTCCAACTTCCAACTTCCAACCTCCAACTACACGATTTTAGCCTTCATCTCCTCGTGCAACTGCGAGATGATGACCTTGCGCACCAAGAGCCCTTCCTGCTGTGGGAACTTCACCCCCGCCTCCACCGCAGCCTCGACCTCGGAGACCTCTCCCTCGATCAGCACGAACGATTTCCCCCCCAGGCCGTTGGCCAGGCGCAGCTCCAGGAGCGAGACGTCGGCGGCTTTGGCGGCGGCGTCGGCGGCGACGATGCAGGTGGCCACGGTGATGGTTTCGATGATGCCCAGGGCCTCGCCCTTGCCCGGCGGGGTAGCCGTGGCCAGGGCCGGGAAGATGGAGCGGTGTACGTTGGGCAAGAAAAGCTGGTCAACGACAGCGTCGGCTCCGGTCTCGATGCCTGCCTGCAGCGACTCGTACACGGGGTCGGTGAGCCCGCCTATGAGGACGATGTACTTGCCGGGGCACACCGGGCGAGCCTCCAACAACTCCACAGGAGCCTTCTTCATCATCGCATCGCCAGCCTCGATGCCAGCGGCGATGCTGTTGGTTTCGACCAGACCGATTGCGGGTTCCATCGCCATTTCAAGCCTCCATATTTTTAGGGTGGGGGCACTCCGCCCCTAAACCGTTTTTGTCATTGCTTCGCTGCGCTCGCAATGACACCGTTGCTCCGTTTCTGCTCGTACATCGCTCTATCCGCCTGGGCCAGCAGTTCATCAATAGAACAGGGGCGTGCGGGGTCGTAGCGCGCCAGGCCCACGCTTAACGACAGCTTGTAGCGGCGGCCTTCCCTGGCGTTGTGGGCCTCCAGGTTCTCCTGCAAACGAGTGGCAATAATTTCGGCGGGGGTCCCATTGGTCTCTATCGCCAGCACCACGAACTCGTCCCCGCCAATGCGGGCGATGATGTCCGACTTGCGGAAGGTCTCTCTGAGGACATCGGCGGTCTCGCTCAAGGCCCGGTCTCCCTCAGAGTGGCCCAGGGCATCATTAATTTGCTTCAGGCTGTCAAAGTCGGCAAAGAGCAGCACCATTCTCGTCTTCGCCCGGTCGGCCGTCTTCAACTGCTGCTGACTCAAGGTGAAGAATCCTCGCCGGTTGTACAGTTCCGTAAGGTCGTCCACCAGGGCCAGGGAGCGCAGCGTCTCCTCCATCTGCTTGCGCATGGTGATGTCGGTGATGACGGCCAGGGTGCCAGCGAAACGACCTTCCTCAAACCAGGGGCTGCTGCTGACCTGAACAGGAACCTGTGTGCCGTCCTTGTGGATGAGTTGGAGCTCGTAACGGCCGGATTCACTGCGCTCGTGCCGTTCGTCGGCTTTCTGGACGATGGCCTGCTGATCGGGCGGGACGAGGATCGTCCAGTGTTGGCCTAACAGTTCCAGGGGTGAGTAGCCCAGCATGGCAGTCATGGCCGGGTTGACGTAGGTAAGGTATCCTTCCACGCCTTCCACGACGATGCCCTCAGTCATACCCTGCACGACGCTCTCGTTGAACGCCTCCAGGCGTTCCGTCTCTTCGAAGAGCCGCGCGTTCTTGATGGCGATGGCCGCCTGGTCAGCCAGGGCTTGCACAAAACGAAGGTCGTCTTCGTCGAAGGCCGAGAGTTCCGCACTCTCTAAGTTCACCACCCCTACTACCTTCCCCTCCGAGAGGATGGGCACGGTCAACTCGGAGCGAATTCGGGCGTCGCCGAGATAGTCCTCCGCTTGCCTCGCGTCGGGGATGATGGCCAGTTCACCGGTGCGCGCCACTCTTCCAGTGATGCCCACATCCAGGCTGAAAGTTCTCCCCTTCCAATTTTCAGAGTAGCCTCGGATGGCCTTCATCTCCCAAATCCCCTGTTCCAGGTCAACCAGGGACACCTCGGCGATGGCAGCACCGGTGGCCCTCATCGCCTCGTCGCATATCACCTCCAGGACGCGATCCAGCTCCAGGCTGGCGTTGATCTCCTTGCCAATCTCGTAGAGAGCCGATAGGCTTTCAGCACGCTCCATTGTTTCATCGAAAAGCCTGGCGTTCTCGATGGCGATGGCCGCCTGGTTGGCGAAGGTCATCGCCAGTTGTACCTCCTCGGCGGTATAAGGGCGCACCTCCACCCGATCAACGGTGATCATGCCGATGACCCGATCCTTCGCTATCAGCGGCAACCCTAACCAGGAGCGGATGAGTCCCGACTCGTAGCTATCCGCCTCGTTCTTGAAATGGGGGCAATCCTGGGTGGCGTCCTCAATGGCGAGCGGTGCTTTGGTCATGACCACGCGATGGTTAGGGAATTTGGGATCGAGCGGAAAGACCAGGCCCACCACCTTGTCCGGCTCCTCGAATCCCTGGCAGGCCACGATTTTCAGATGGCCGTCCTGCAACCGTTGGATAGAAGCGCTGTCGTAGGGTATCACCTGTCGCAGTTGCCCCAGGATCAGCTCCAGCACTTCATCCAACTCCAGGGTCGAGCTGAGAACGGTGGAGGTCTGGCGCAAGATCTCTGCCACGTGGCATCGCTCCTGTTCGGCCTCGTACAATCGGGCGTTCTCAATGGCGGCAGCGGCGTGGTCGGCGAAGGCACGCAGGGCCTCGGCGTGAGCCTGGGTGAAAAAGCCGGGGGTGGCGCTATCCACGTTGAGGAAACCGATCACCTCACCGCGCACGACGATGGGCGCGGCCGCGTACGACCTCAGCCACTCCTGCACCGGCACGCGGACCCAGTCGGGGTAGGTGGCGGTATCGGGAATGACCATCGGCTCCCTCCTGGCCATCATTTGCTGGAGGTTGAGCACTTCAGGGACGCGGAAGACGACTGTCGAGACGAACTCTTCCGCGCCAAAGCGCTCGTAGCCGCGCCAGCGGACAACGTGCGCCTGGTCGCCCTCGATGAGCATGATGTTGGCCGCATCGTTGGGGACGACGCGGCTGACCTGCTCCAGGATGAGGTCCAGCACCTGGTCGGGATCCAGGGTGCTGCTGATGGTGGCGGCTGCCTCCTCCAGCGCCTCGGCCAGTTCCCGCTGCTCCCGCTCCACCTGGAAGAAGAAGCTGTTTTCGAGGGTGAGGGCCACTGCATCGGCGATCTGCCGCAGGACCGGTAGTTGATTTTCCCGAAAGAGGCTTGTACGACTGCCGCCCAGGTTGAGCGCGCCGAAGACCTCGCCGCCGACGAGCAACGGCAGGGTGACCCACGAGCGAAGGCCAGCCTGGTAGAGGGCTTGCTCAAGCGGGAAGTGTGTCTCTGTGCTCAGGTCGGCGGTCAGGTGGGGATGGCCGGCCTCCAGGTCCTCGGCAGCGGCGGTGGCCGAAAACGACGTCACCTCTTCCTCCCCCGGGATGGGGAAGGGGGACTCCAGGACAGTGGTGATGAACTGCTCGCCGGCCTCGTCCAGCGCTATCAGGCTCACCACATCGCAGCCGGTGAGGTCCTGCAGCCCCTCCACCAGAACAGGGAAGGCATCACGGACGTCCGGGGT
>CAZVCJ010000182.1:0-7807 GCA_964625745.1 uncultured Anaerolineae bacterium
CGAAGGCTTCCTTTGTCACTTCTGAACGAGCCAGGCCTTAAGTTGACACTAATGACATCCTGACAGCCAAGGATGGTTCCCCGCACTCCTATGCCTGCCAGCAGCCGGGCGGATCAGGGCAGGTACACCTTTTTGACATAGGGCGATGTCATCGCCCTGAGCAGTACACCATAATTGACATCGAAGCGCACTTCCACTCCGACCTCCAGGCCAGAGTCCCTGGCATTGAGGATCAGATGATCGCTGCTTGCCCCCAGGATGCTTATCGCTATCCTGGGCTTTATTCCCGATACGTCAACGTCCTGCTCTCCGAGGGCGAGAATCGCTCTTTGCATGTGTCCTCTGTCCTCAAATACTGGAACGTGACCAAACGCATCCTGAGCGATCTCGCCGTAGGGCCGAGCGGGCTTTGTCTTGAGTTCGATCACCTCAGCAACCAGCGTGAATGCGTCCGTATACAGGTTGGGAATCCGCTTCCGGGTCAGCGGGTCGCACCCCAACAGTATCGCCTCGCCGATGCGCAGGTGATTGATAAGGCCGACATCCGGTGTCGAAACGAACCACTGGTAGTTTGCCGAGTTTCCCCCCGAGACTATTTCAAGATTTATTCTGTATTCCCGGTGAAGGTTGTCAGCAATCAATGACAATTCCCGCATTTTTACCTCTGTTGGCCTGATTCCCCCAAAACAGGCCAGGTTTGTTCCTATCCCTATCAGTTCGACGCCTTCCAGGCCAATCGTTTCTTCTACTATCGGCTTGATGTCAGAGGGCAGTATGCCCTCCCGCAGGTCTCCCAGTTCGACCATCAGAATGATCCGATGGATCTTGCCGCGCCTGGCCGCGTGCTCGGCCAGAAGTCGGATAACGGAGATTTCGGTGTTGAGGCTCACGTCGGCCAGTTCGATCACCTGCTCGACCTCGCTGGGCATAGGGGAGCGTATGAGGATAAACTGCGCTCTTACGCCGGCCTCCCGCATCTTTCGTATGTTGGCGATGCGCGAATCGCTGAGGGAACTAATGCCGCTTCTGAGCAGGGCGCTCGCAATCTCGGGCGATCCGCAAACGCCTTTCGTGACGGCGGTGACGCAAATTCCCTTGGAACTATATAGCGCCGTCAGTTTCTGGGCATTGTGCACTATTTTGTCGAGTTCTATCTCTAATCGTGGTGTTGGCATCGCATTCCTGTGTCTTCAGATTGAGTCTCTTCGTAGCCACTCGAACGACTTCCTCAAGCAGATCTTTGCCACCCTTTCCTTCCGCGCGAGCCATAAAGCCAATGTAGCTGTGAGGCTTTTCTTGGGGCGTGCACATCAGCCCTGCAAAAGTGTTCCCCTCCAACAGGAATGGTCCTTCCTTGGTCAATATCATATCGATTCGCCCGTAATCCTTAAAGCCCAATACACGGTAGGCCCGTAGCGCCAACTGCTGCATCATTTTGGTCTTTTCAGCAGTCAGCGGAGCGGGACAGAAGAAAGAATCGTCATCTAACTCTTTCTTCTCAAAGGTTAGCGCGACAGTCCCTTCACGATACACTATCTCCAGAGGAGGAAGAACCCTTGCGTCTTCATCATTGCCCAGGACACCCAAGGTTATCTCTCTCCCTCGCAAGAACTGTTCTATGAGGACCGGTTGGCCGGTGGTCTCATACCTTTCCACGGCTCCGCTGACCAACTGATCGTAATTGTGGACAACGGACGTATCGTTGATTCCCGCGCTGCCACGGCCAGCTACAGGCTTTATGAAAAGCGGATACTCGAACGGGGGATTGCCCCTGAATACCTCGCAGTCTCTTTCCGTTCTGGCCACGTGGAAAGGCGATGTCGGTAAGCCTGCGTGCTGCCAAAGTCTTTTTGCAAGTGACTTGTCGGTGGCGATGGCTATTGTGAAAGTGTCGGATCCAACATAGGGTATCTCGAGTTCTTCCAAGATTGCGGCCTCTACCAAACAGGAGACGTTGAAGATGAGGTCAGCCTGTGCATTCTGTAGGTCAGGGATGAAGTTTGGTCCCCAACGGATCTGGTGGACGTTATAGCCGGCCTCAGTTAACGCTTGTTCGTGATGTTTCACCTCAGCGTCTGTTTCATCAACAACGTTATCAGCGCTAGCGAACTTTTGCTGAATCGCAAAGTTTCCCCGCTTCTTGTTTAACAAGCCTATTCTTAGTTTTGCCATATTGTCACTTTTTAGTTTACCGCTTGCATTTTGGCCTACTCTTGCGCCCTACTTCTTGTGGCGGCGCTTCCACCGGTTACGCTTTTGTCTCTTTCGATATTTGTGTTTCGAAATCTTTTTCTTGCGCCACTTTTTGACACTTCCCATAGTCTACTCCTCTCAGATGAAAAGCGAAATGGTCCTCTCGACTATTCCTCGGATCCCCTTCCTGGCTCTCGTCCGCTCAATGCCTTTGTGACTAGCCAACCAGCCACTCAATGTGGAGGCATCATTGCTTTCACTTCCGCTTCCGTAATCCGAGGATGCGCCGCACCCGCTTGCGATCTACCTTAGCCACTGGCAGGTCTTTGTCCAGAGAGCGAAGAACCCGCTTTGATTTCCTGCGTCGCAGGTGGCCTCGCCGCTGTTTCCGCCGTCGTAATTTTCCCCTGCCGGTGATCTTGAAACGTTTTGCGGTAGCTTTGTGTGTCTTCATCTTGGGCATAGTTAAACACCTCCTTAATCATCAGTCTCAATCAGCTTGGCTTCTGTTTGTTCTCATGCCGAGTTCATATCTCGTCCAACAACTCGCATGCCATCCGTCACCCACAGCGTGGCTTAATGCCACCACTGCTCCAGCCGATGCTGGACAAAGCCCACGCCGCGCAATGTGATCAGCACTAGCACAGTCACGCCTACTGCCAGGACCAGTTGCGACAGCGCCACACATACCCCCACGGCGGCAGCGAACAGAATAGAGGCGGCAGTGGTGAGACCCTCCACCTGACGCGAGGCACTGCGACGGATGATGGTCCCCGCTCCCAGGAAGCTCACGCCGGTGATCACTGCCTGGATGATGCGGACGGGGTCCGACCGCACCAGCTCACTGCCCAGGTGCGCGTTGAAGCGCCTTACCACGACGTCGCCCAGCGCTACGAACAACGCCGCCACACCCGCTACGAGCATGTGGGTGCGCAGCCCGGCTGGCTTATCTTCGATCTCACGCTCAAGCCCGATGGCGGCGCCCAGCAGCATCGCCAGGCCAACGTAAGCTAGGATCTGCAACTGTATCTGGTAAAGCCCGATTAACTCCATAAATAGACACCTCCCTGTCCGTGATAGGCCGCGGGAATGATCTCTTTCAGATCGTTGGAGGTTTGCTCACTACCAGCACCTGCAAGTTGCCTGTATGGAGCAGTCGCTTCCTTAACAGCCGAACCTGATGAGCGCATGGTCATCCCTCGACCAGTTCCACGTTCAACGCTTCTGGTCCTTTCAGTGAAAAGCGCACATGAAACCAAGCCATCTGTCCCTTGTGTACCTCATTGCCCCTAAGAAGCTGATGTTGGTGGAAAAACACTTCCTCGCCTTCCCCGGTGATGATGAACCCGTAGTGCTTGTGTGGGCTGAACCATTTCACCCGGCCTCGCTGCTTGGGTAGTGGCCCGCCCTTTAAGAAACAGGTCGTGCACAGCACCGGTGTGACCACCTTAGCCCCTCGCCGGCCCAAAAGGTCGCGGTAAGTGGTGGTGAGCATAAAACCGCGTCCGCATCGCTGACATACAGCAGCCTGGTGCTGGTTTGACATTGGACATCCCTCCCTCGCTAGCAGAACACGAATCGCTCAAGAGCAACAAGCAGGCCAGATAAGGGGCCCACGGTCACGTAGTCTGCCTGGCAAACTGCGGACGCTTGTAGCGGTATACGATACGCCCCCGATCTAAATCGTACGGTGAGAGTTCAACCTTGACATGGTCGCCTAAGAGGATGCGGATGTAGTACCTCCGTATCTTACCGCTGACGTAGGCCAAGACTTCGTGACCATCGTCCAGTTCCACCTTGAAGCGCCCTCCCTTGAGCGCTTCCGTCACCGTGCCCATCATCTCGATCTTTTGCTTACTCTGTTTGACTTTCTCTAGCCTCTCTCGCTGTAAGGATGGTTAGTTCCTCTACCATGTTAGTCGCCCTCTTGTTGACTGTTAGCAAACGTGCTAGATGGGGGGTAAGTGCTGTTCCCCGCCCTGCTCTTCGTCAGAGTCTTACCTGGCATCTACTGTTGCTTGAGTCTTGCCCTTTGTGAATAGCTCCATCACCCTTTGTCTCAGTGTTTGCAGCCTTCCCGAAGTGCTGGCTTGTTGGTCCTGGAGCTCGTGCCGGCGTTCGACAACGGATGCAAGATGGATCTCAGCCTTCTCCGGATCAATTCCCTGGGCCAGGGCAAACTCTCCGGCTAAAAGGTGCATGGTTCTGTCCAACAGCCGCTGATCTACTCTGGATTTCCAGCCTTGCTCTCGCCGGTGGGTCAGATCTCTGACGACCTCGATCCACTTCTTTGTCTCTCCAGATTTTAGCTTGTTCTCAATCTCCTCCGCTCGCTCTCTGTAGTCCTTGGGTAACTTGTTTGGCTGTCCTGTCAATGTGTCTGTTAAGAGACGACGCAGGGTTACCATTTTAGAGATGGGCCGTAAGCACTGCCCAGCCTTGTCGGTGGGCACCATCAGGGTTGAATCGAATTTGGGCATCTCGATCACCAGGTAGCGATTCGATGTCTTGGTGATTTGCCTTTCCTTCTTTCCAGTGATGATGCCCGCGCCATGAACGCGGTGTACCACTTTATCGCCAACTGAAAACATCGTTCTTGCCCCTTTCTGGTTATATTTTTCGTACTTCCTCTTCCCTCAGCTCAACTCGATCGTTACGAATCGTCGAGATCAAGGCTGTCAATGAAGTCATGGAAGATCGCCAATTTGTCTTCTTCCTCCACTACTACGTTCTTGGTTGCAGGCTGAGCGATAATAGCCGCTCTCTTCATAACCGCCTCATCTACAAGGATGGGAACCATAGTCCTGACAGCCAGGGCAATGGCGTCGCTGGGCCGAGAATCGATCTCGATATGACGACCAGCTATATCCATAATGATTCTTGCGTAGAAAACATTTTCGACCAAGCCGTTGATGAGAATGTGAGATACTTCGCCTCCCCCCTCCTGGATGACTGTCTTCAGTAGGTCGTGAGTGAGGGGACGCCTCACATTAACACCTGCTAACTGGACGGCGATGGCGTTTGCTTGGAAGGGGCTAATCCAGATGGGCAAGTATCGATCCGCATTGACATCCTTCAAAATCACCGCCCAATGGCGAGACCCTGAAGAGCCTTTGAGTCCATGCACAGTTACTTCCGCCATCGTTTCCAACCTCCCTGTAGACTTGCAATATTCGCGGAACAATCTTTGTCCAGCCAAGCGATTTCGCAGTCTGCATTCCATCTCTTGATCTGCAAACCGTTAACTCAGGTAGGACCGCAGTTTGCGGGTGCGGCGGGGATGACGTAGCTTTTTGAGGGCCTCAGACTGTATCTGGCGGATGCGCTCCCGGGTCAGGCCAAATCTCTGCCCTACCTCTTCCAAGGTGTAACTGTGGCCGTCCTGCAGGCCGAAGCGGAGACGCAGTATGCGAGCCTCGCGGGGACTCAAAGTGAAGAGGACGTCTTCTATCTTCTCCGCCAACAAGTGCTGGTAGGCGACGTCTGAGGGTGCGGGGGCCTCCTTATTCTCAATGAAATTCACCAGCTCGGTTTCCCCCTCGTTGCCTACCGTCCGCTCCAGGGAGAGAGGGCGACGCGAGGCCCTCATCATCCACTGCACTTTGCGTGGTTCAATGTTCATCTCCTCGGCAATCTCCTCCGGAGTGGGTCTACGTCCCTGCTCCCGCTCCAGCCATTCTGCCGTCTTGTAGAGTTTCCTGATGCGGTTGCTCATGTGGGCAGGGATGCGGATAGTGCGCCCCTGCTCGCCTAGGGCGCGACTGATAGATTGTCTGATCCACCAGGTGGCATAGGTGCTAAGCCTGTTGCCCCGGCGGTGGTCAAACTTCTCTACGGCCTTAATCAAACCCAGGTTGCCCTCCTGGATGAGATCCAAGAAAGGCACTCCATGCCCTCTGTATCTCTTAGCGATGCTTACCACGAGACGGGTGTTGGCCTTGATGAGGTGCCGGCGGGCCTCTTCCCCCATCTTGATTAAGTGTTCCAGTCTTGCTGTCTCCTGAGGGTCATGACCGTTTTGGGCCAACTGGCGTCGTGATTCCCGCCCTCGCTTCAGCCGTTTGGCCAATTTCACCTCCTCCTCGTGTGTCAGGAGAGGTACGCGGCTCATCTCCTTGAAATACAAGCTAACGGTGTCATCGGCGGGGATATTGCTCAAGTCAAAATCACCATTGCGATCTCCGTCGTCCCCGCCTGGCTCCTCTTCCGCCTTGGCCCTTTCCTCTTCGCCGTCGTAAACCTCGATACCCTGGTCATAGAGGTAGGCAAAGAGGTTCTGTAGCTGAGTCAGGTCTTCCTCCACTTTGGGGAAGATCTCCGTTATCTCGTCGAGGGTGGCATATCCCCGCTGGGTTGCCTTGTTCAGCAGTCCTTGAATCCTTTCCGGTTGTCTCTGTGGTTTGAATTCTTCCATTTGAGTGAATCTCTATCCCCTGGCTATGTGCTGCTTCTTCCTCAGCCCGCGCCCCGGCGCCATCTTGCGCGGCCACAGGCGCGTTCAGACAAAGCTACCCCTGTCTTTGTTTATGCTTAGGGTTCTCACAAATCACGTATAGCACGCCCCTGCGCTTGACAATCTTACACTTCGAGCAACGGCGCTTCACCGATGCTTTCACTTTCACAGCTACCACCTCCCCAACTTGTGTCATCAACACTCTCGAACTAAAGCACTTCTAGTGATCCTCAACGTAAGCACCACCTGCAGGATGCAATCCGCCACGCTGAGTAACCTCACCAACTTGATTTGCGAACGCCGGGTATCTTGCCCTCCAGTGCCAGTTCGCGGAAGCAGATGCGGCACAGCTTGAACCGGCGCATATAGCCTCGGGAACGGCCGCACCTTTGACAGCGATTATGCATCCGTACCTTGTATTTCCTATTCTTTTCTCGTTCGATCAGGCATTCCCTGGCCATGTTTCTCCTCATTAGTTAGCAGCCTATCGCTAGCAGGGCCACGATTAAGAGGCTGCTTCTAGAATCCTGATCCTTACCATCGCTCTTTCCTTCTCTTTTTTGCGAGCTTTCGCTTAGCTTTTCGGATGCCTTGCCTTTTTGCTTTGCGACGCAACTCACTTGTGGACATAAACCATCTTTTCTTGCGCACGGTGCTCAGGATACGAGCCTTGCCCACGTCCTTGCGGAAGCGCTTGAGCAAGCTCTCCTGAGATTCACCTTGCCTTAGCTTAACGGTTGTCATTTGTCATTTCTCACCTCCTCCTTTTCGCCCCTTTCTGCGCATCCTGGCTGGGGAAACAAAAATCTCTATTCTCTCCTCTCAGAACACCCGTGAGGATAACAACAGAGATTTTTGCAAATCGCTTGCTCCAGATGTGAAAACCTGGAGACTTCGCGTTATGGCGCAAAATTGACTAGCGTCACTACTATGCGTGACATAATCAAGGCACTCTAGAGTTCACTGACCTCCGAATGAAAGCTGTAGGGATAAGGTTCGGACTGGGAACTCATTGGGTTGCCTACATTTGCTGGGTCCATGCCAATGGCTAACAATCGGTCACTAGACCCTTTCCATTACCTCCATTGTGTATGTTTGGTTCCTCATTGAGGCGGGACGTATACTTCGCTGCTGTCTCAATTCTAGCATAACTGAGAAGCT
>CAZVCJ010000183.1:0-4969 GCA_964625745.1 uncultured Anaerolineae bacterium
CTCCACTACTACAACACAGAGTGGTGTCCCATCAGTTAACATGTAACCACTACCCCCAACCAGATTGTCCTTGCTCATGCTTCACATCCCTCCTTTCGGCGTGAGATTTGGCTTCCACGCAATGAGACCAACCGCCTATATTATAGCACATTCTGAATCATTGGCAAAAGGGGCGTTTTGTGCTATAATGCCTACCTGTAGATACATCCGCTTCCCAGCTTGATAACACCAACAATTATGACCAAGGAGGTGCAACTTTGGCAGTAGACCTACGATCGTACATTTTCCTCGACAGCTTGCAGCCGCAGCTCACGGCCTTCATTGGCTCCACGGCCAGGGGATTCCTGCCACTCGTGGGCGACGCTTCCCTCTGGGTGGAGATCTCGCCTGGCATCGAGATCAACCGCATGACGGACATCGCGCTGAAGGCCACTAACGTGCGGCCAGCGGTGCAGGTAGTGGAGCGGCTGTTCGGGCTGCTGGAGGTACATTCGCCCTCCCAGGCAGACGTGCGGGCAGCCGGGGCAGCCATCCTGGACGCACTGGAGGTTCAGGAGAGTGAGCGCTGGAAGCCCACGGTTTTCTCCAGCCAGGTGATCCGCCACGTGGACGACCATCACGCCCAACTGGTCAACCGCAACCGTGACGGCTCCATGCTCATCCCTGGCCAGACTCTCTATATCCTGGAGGTGGAGCCTGCTGCCTACGCGGCGCTGGCGGCCAATGAGGCGGAGAAAGCAGCCCACATCACCCTGATCCACGTGCGGCCCTTCGGCAGCTTCGGCCGGCTCTGGCTCGGCGGCGAGGAACGGGACATCATGGCCGGCTACGGCGCTGCCCTGGAAGCCATCGAGTCGGTGACAGGGAAGGTAATGGAGTCAAAGAGGAGAGCGTAGGATAGGCTTTTCAGAAACCAGGTTTTTTGGCTAAATTAGGCACCTTTTCTCATCCCAGGAGATCCCAGAAGAACGATTCCCCTGGTAAGAAGACCAAAAACCTGGTTTCTCCCTCAAGTTCAAAACTCAAACACAGAAAGGGAGGTCTTACTACAATGGCAGAAGCGTTAGGTATGATCGAATGTAAGGGTTTCGCGGCGATGGTGGAAGCCTCGGATGCCATGGTCAAAGCAGCTAAGGTCGAGCTGGTGAGCTATGAGAAAACTGGCGGGGGCTACGTAACGGCCGTCGTGCGCGGCGACGTGGCCGCTTGCAAGGCGGCTGTCGAGGCCGGCGCCCGGGGCGCGGAGAGGGTCGGCGAAGTGGTCTCTGTCCACGTCATCCCTCGGCCGCATCTGAACATTGATGTGGTGCTGCCCCTGGGCCGCTACGAGCAGGCCAAGGCGGAGATAGAGGGGTAACGAGTAGTAAGTAATGAGTAACGAGTGATGGCTACACCTCATTCCTCGTATCTCATTGCCTCGTTACTTGCTCAGGAGGCGAAAAATGAATCTGTGGCGAGAGCTACCGCCGGGGCCTCGGGTGCCGGATGTGATCTACTGCATCGTCGAGATACCCAAAGGTTCCCGCAACAAGTACGAGTACCAGGAGGACACGGGGGTCATCAAGCTCGATCGTGTCCTCTACTCCTCGATTCACTATCCTGGCGACTACGGTATCATCCCGCGAACCTTCTGCGAGGACGGCGACCCGCTGGACATCCTGGTGATGACCAACCAACCAACTTTCCCCGGCTGCCTCATCGAGGCTCGACCCATAGGCGTCTTCCACATGCGAGATGCGGGGCTGACCGACGACAAGGTGCTGGCCGTGCCCGCTACCGATCCCATCTTCAGCGGCTATCACGACATCGGCGATATCCCCCAACATTTCTTAGCAGAGGTGGCCCATTTCTTTCAGGTCTACAAGGACTTGGAAATGGTGGGGATCGAGGCCCTGGGCTGGGAATCGGCGGTTGGGGCCAGGAAAGTGATCGCTGAGGCTATCCAGCTTTTCGAAGAGCGATTTGGGCAGGGAGGTTAGAAATGCTAATAGGAAAAGTGGTTGGCACCCTGGTCGCCAGCCGCAAGACGGAGACCATGGAGGGCTTGAAGTTACTGGTGGTCAAACAGGTGGACATCGAGGGGCGCGAGGCAGGCGACTATGTCGTCGCCGCTGACGTCGTCCAGGCCGGCATAGGCGATTACGTCCTCTACGCCAGAGGCTCCTCGGCCCGCCAGACAGTTCAGACCGACCGCCGCCCCTGCGACGGCGTGGTCATGGCCGTGGTGGATACCTGGGACGTCAACGGGGAAGTGAAGTATAAGAAGGGTAACGAGTAACGAGGCAATGAGGCAACGAGGAATGAGGCATACTCGTCACTCGTTACCTCGTTGACTCGGTGCCCTCACTTTGAAAAGAGGATAGCATGGCTCTACAGATTGACGAACAGCGTATCAACGCCATCGTGCAGAAGGTGGTAGCAGAGCTGCGGCAAGAGAGGAACAACGGACGGCGGGATTTAACGGACACTTCGAGTGTCGGGCGGCAGAATTTGATGGATACTCCTGGCGTCTTCGCGGACATTGACTCTGCCATTGCCGCAGCCCGGATCGCTCACCAGCAACTGATAGCGCTGCCGGTGGCGCGGCGCGATGTCATCATTTCGCAAATGCGCCAGGCGGCGCGGGAGAACGCCCAGGTACTGGCCTACGAGGCCTGGCAGGAGACGGGCATGGGGCGCTACGAGGATAAGATCGAGAAGAACCTCCTGGTAGCTGACAAAACGCCCGGCACGGAGGACCTCAAGCCCATCGTCTTCACCGGCGACCACGGCCTGGCCCTGATAGAGCGAGCTCCCTACGGGGTCATCGGGGCCATCACCCCCAGCACCAACCCCACCTCGACCATCTTATGCAACGCCATCGGCATGGTAGCCGCCGGTAACGCAGCGGTGTTCAACTGTCACCCAGGGGCCAAGAAGGTCTCGGCTCACACGATACAGATCCTCAACCAGGCCATCGTCCGCGCTGGCGGTCCCCCCAACGTCATCACCACCACCCCCGAACCCACTATCGAGAGTGCCCAGTACGTGATGAAGCACCCCGCCATCAACCTGCTGGTGGTAACAGGCGGGCCGGGCGTGGTGGAGGTGGCTATGAACAGCGGTAAGAAGGCCGTGTGCGCTGGGCCGGGCAACCCGCCGGTGGTGGTGGACGAGACGGCGGACATGGAGCAGGCAGCCAGGGACATCATCAAAGGGGCCTCCTTCGATAACAACATCATCTGCGTACTGGAGAAAGAGATCATCGCTGTGGATGCCATCGCCGACCGGCTCAAAGCGGTTATGCTGGCTCGAGGGGTGGCCGAACTCAGCCTGGAGCAGTTGAACCGGCTGATGAAGGTGATTCTGCAAGAGGACCACGGGCCAGGCAAGCACGGCGTGATCAACAAGGCCTTCGTGGGCAAGAACGTGAGTGTCATTCTGAAGGAAATCGGGCTGAGGGTGGACGATCAGGTGCGCCTGGCCATCGCCGAAGTGGATCGCTCGCATCAGCTCGTTTGGACGGAGCAACTGATGCCCATCATCCCGCTGGTGCGGGTGGCCTCGGCCGACGAGGCCATTGATCTGGCCAGGCAGGTCGAGCAGGGCATGGGCCACACAGCGGTGATGCACTCCAAGCACCTGGATCACCTGAGCCGCATGGCCCGAGAGATAAACACCAGCATCTTCGTCAAGAACGCCCCTGCGGTTGCTGGTCTGGGCTTCGGCGGCGAAGGCTATACTTCGTTCTCCATCGCCAGCCCCACTGGTGAGGGGTTGACCAGCGCCAAGGACTTCTCGCGGGTGCGAAGGTGCACGCTGGTGGATACGTTCAGGATCGTGTGAGCAAGCGGTCGGGTGGTCGTTGGTCGGATGGTCAGATGGTCTCTTGATGGGCATTGGTGGTTTTCAGATTTGGACCCTGTTTTTGGTTCCGGCTTGTCCAGGTTAAGATGTCTGAGCAAATTGTTCAAAAAGTAAAAGATGCCGGCGTCGTCGGCGCGGGCGGGGCGGGCTTTCCCACCCACGTCAAGATAGCGGCCTGTCCTGAGCCCGGTCGAAGGGCCCAGGTAGACACGGTCATCGCCAACGGCGCGGAGTGTGATCCCCTGTTGCGCAGCGACCAGCAACTGATGGCCAACCGCGCTCCGGAGATCATCGAGGGATTGCGGCTGGTGATGCAGGCCAGCGGTGCCGAGAGGGGCATCATAGCCCTGAAGCGAGAGTACTCGAGCGCCGTGGCGGCCTTGCAGAGAGCGATGCGCGCCCCTCCTTCATCCCCCCCAACTTTGGGGGGGAAAGAGGGGGGGAACATCTCCCTGTATTTGATGGAAAGCCACTACCCCGCTGGCGACGAGTTCGTCCTGGTCTACGAGGTCACGGGGCGGCTGGTTCCGGAGGCGGGGCTGCCTCTTCACGTGGGCTGCATCGTCCAGAACGTGGGCACGCTGTTCAACGTCGCCAGGGCGCAAAAGGGGATTCCCGTCACCCACCGCTTGCTGACCGTCACCGGCGCGGTCAACGAGCCCAAGACCTTGAATCTGCCCATTGGCACCCCCATCGGTGAGGCCATCGTCTGGGCTGGCGGGATCAAGATCCCCCGTTGGACGACGAGGACTGAGGAGGACTACGCGGTGGTGGTGGGCGGGCCGATGATGGGTTGGCTGGCCCAGAGCCTCTCCGAGCCTGTCACCAAGACCACCACCGGCCTGATCGTGTTGCCCAAAAACAACGCTGTGGTTCGCTACCTCGGTCGCCCGCTGGGGTCGTGGGTCAAGCGGGGGCGCTCCACCTGCGACCAGTGCCGTGATTGCACCGACCTCTGCCCCCGCTACCTGCTGGGACACGACCTGGAACCTCACAAAGTAATGCGCTCCATCAACTACGGTCTGACCGAGCCTACGGCCATCATCACGGCGGCTGTGCTTTGCTGTGAGTGCAGGCTATGCGAGGCTTACGCCTGTCCGCTGGAGCTTTCGCCCATGGCCTA
>CAZVCJ010000183.1:5069-7758 GCA_964625745.1 uncultured Anaerolineae bacterium
AACGTCGTCCACAAGCGCTCCGACCTGACGCCCCATCCCATGCGCGAGTACCGCCGCGTGCCCATGGAGCGCCTCGTTGCCCGATTGGGGCTGACTGAGTACGATGAATGTACTTGCCCGCTGGACGAGCGGGAGTATCAGCCTGAGCGCGTTACTATTCCACTCAAGCAGCACATCGGCGCGCCATCTCAGCCGGTGGTCAGAATCGGCGACAGGGTGCGGCGCGGCGACCTCATCGCCCGCATTCCCGAAGGCAAGCTGGGGGCCAACATTCACGCCTCGATTTCGGGCCGGGTGGAGGCAGTGACTGGTGAACACATAATGATCGTAGCTTGATTGATGTGGCGGAGTTGTACTCTGCCACCAGGGGGCTCGGACAACTCCGAGCCATCAGAAGGCCCAACGTTCGCTTATACATACGTTAGTGAAGTGTGAGGCGTGAAATAAGCGGGAGGGAGAATGACGCACTGGCAGTACACCCCCTACGTGTTG
This sequence comes from uncultured Anaerolineae bacterium, assembly GCA_964625745.1. GTDB lineage: Bacteria > Chloroflexota > Anaerolineae > VGOG01 > VGOG01 > CAZVCJ01. Next base: position 5,562 of record CAZVCJ010000183.1, read on the forward strand.
CCTTTGCTCGTAGCAGCGGCTATATCGGCTGCCCTTGCGCTTTACGCATGGCGACGCCGCCCTGCACCCGGCGCAACGCCCTTCGCATTGCTCATGGTGGCTGTAGCTGAGTGGTCGCTGGGGAACGCGCTGGAACTGGGCAGCACCGACTTGCTGACCAAAGGTTTTTGGACCAAGATCGAGTTCCTGGGCGTCACCGCCGTGCCGGTGCTGTGGTTGGCCTTTGCACTGCAGCACACTGGGCGGGAAAAGTGGTTGACGACCCGCAATCTGGTCCTGTTGGCGATTGAGCCCCTCGTCACGCTGCTGCTGCACTGGACCAACGAAGTTCACGGTCTGATAGCGAGGGACGTCAGACTGGACACCAGCGGCTCGTTCCCGGTGCTGGACTTGACCTATGGTGCAGGATTCTGGGTCTATATAGCGTACTCGTACCTGTTGCTTTTGCTCGGCACTTTTCTGCTCCTCCAGGCGCTCATTCGTTCACCGCGCCTGTACCGAGGACAGGCCGGCGCTGTGCTGATCGCCGCGCTAGCGCCGTGGGCGGGGAATGTGTTATATATATCTGGCTTAAGCCCGTTCCCCTACCTGGATCTGACACCCTTCGCTTTCACCATAACTGGCCTGGCGGTGGCTTGGGGCCTGTTTCGCTTCCGGCTGTTAGACATCGTGCCGGTGGCACGGGATACCGTCATCGAAGGCATGAGCGATGGCGTGATCGTGCTGGACACACAGAACCGTATCGTGGACCTCAACCTGGCTGCACAACGGATCACCGACCGTCCGGCCTCAGAGACAATTGGACAACCGGCCGCCCAGGTATTTTCTGCCTGGTCCGATCTGGTGGAACGCTATCGCGACGTGACAGAGGTGCGCGAAGAGTTCGTCCTGGGTGAAGGTGAAGCGCAGCAGTGTTTTGATCTGCACATCTCGCCCCTCTATGACCGAAGTGACCGCCTCACCGGCCGGCTGGTTGTCTTGCGGGACATCACCGAGCGCAAGCAGACGGATGAGGCGCTGCAAAGACAACGGGAAGAGCTACAAATTATTCTCGATTCCGTACCGGCATCGATTTTCTACAAAGATAAAGAGAACCGATTTATTCGCGTCAATAGAACCTGTGCTGAGAGGCTGGGCAGGCCTAAAGAGGAGATGGAGGGCAAATCCTGCTTTGAGATTTTCCCTCCCGATCAGGCAGAGGTTTACTGGAGAGACGATGAGGAGGTAATGGCGTCAGGACGTCCGAAAAGAAACATTATCGAGGCCGTTGAAACTCCTGAAGGAACAAGATGGGTTCAGACAGACAAGATACCTTATAGAGACGAAAAGGGGAATATAATTGGCGTAATAGGTTTTGCTGTTGACGTCACCGAGCGCAAGCGGGCGGGGGAGGCGCTGCGCCGCCGGGCCGAGGAGCTCGCTGCGCTCCAGGCGACAGTGCTCGACATCACCGTTCCGCATGGTTTGCCAGCACTGCTCCAGACCATCGTCGAGCGAGCGGCGCTACTGCTGAACGCTCCGGGCGGCGGGCTGTACCTATGCGAGCCGGATCGGGGAGAAGTCCGCTGCGTGGTGAGTTACAACACCCCGCATGATTACACCAGGACGATACTCAAGTACGGTGAGGGTGCGGCTGGCATCGTGGCCCAGACCGGGGAGCCGCTGGTCATTGACGACTACCGCACCTGGAGTGGACGGGCTGCTGTCTACGAGGAGGAGCAGCCTTTCACCGCCGTACTCAGTGCACCAATGATCTGGCAGGGCCAGGTGACAGGGGTGATCCACGTCCTGCATGGTGCAGAAAGCCGCCGCTTCACAGAGGCTGACCTGGAACTGCTGATGTTATTCGCTAACCATGCAGCCATTGCTGTCGAGAATAGCCGGTTATATGAGCAAGCCCAGGAAGAAATCACCGAGCGCGGGCGGGCGGAGGAGGCGCTGAAGGAGTACTCGGAGCGACTGGAAGAGATGGTAGAGCAGCGCACCCTGGAACTGCAGAAGACATACAGCGATTTGCGAGACAGCCAGGCGAGGCTCATTCAGTCGGAGAAGCTGGCGGCCACGGGGCGTCTGGCGGTCAGCGTGGCCCACGAGATCAACAACCCTCTACAAGGCATCACCAACTACTTGTCCATGATCTCCCAGCAGGTGGCCCAGGATGATCCCCTGCGCGAGGACCTGGACATGGTCAAGCTGG